>JAFLCM010000099.1 GCA_017303565.1 Planctomycetota bacterium | reverse complement strand
CGCGACGCGGCAGGTGCTGGACCAGATGTTCGGCAAGAAGCGCAAGGACGAGCCGCCCGAGGCCGACGCCGCCCAGCCGCAGCGAACCCCCGAACCATGACGAGAAGCCCCAACGACCGTTCCAACCGCTCCGAGCACCGCCCGAGCCTGATCCCACCGAGCGACGCGCCGGTGCCGCCCAGCCCGCACGCGACGCCCCGCCCCGAGCGGAAGGTGGACACCGACGAGGTGAAGGCGCTGGTGGACGCGCTGGTGGCCCAGTGCGGGGCCGGGCCGAGCACCCCGCAGTACGAGCCGATCCGCGACATGGTGCTGTCGAGCCTGAAACTGGCGACCGACGGGCGCGACATGGGCGAACTGAAACTGATGTCAACGACGCTGAAGGAGCTGCGCTACGCCTACAACGTGTTCGCGCAGTACCCCTCGAGCCAGAAGGTGACGATCTTCGGCTCGGCGCGCACGCCGCCCGAGCACCCCGACTACACCACCTGCGTGAACTTCAGCCGCATGATGGCGGACGAGGGCTGGGGCGTGATCACCGGCGCGGGCGACGGGATCATGAAGGCCGGGCACGAGGGCCCGGGCAAGGACTCCTCGTTCGGCCTGTCGATCCGCCTGCCGTTCGAGACCAACGCGAACACCGTCATCAAGGGCGACAGCAAACTGGTGACGTTCCGCTACTTCTTCACGCGGAAGCTGATGTTCGTCAGCCAGTGCGACGCGGTGGTGTGCTTCCCGGGCGGCTTCGGCACCCAGGACGAGACCTTCGAGAGCTTGACGCTGACCCAGACCGGCAAGGGCGCGATGCTGCCGATCGTGTTCCTGGAAGGCCCGGGCGGGGACTACTGGCACGACTGGGACCACTACGTCCGCAAGAACCTCCTGACCAAGAAGTTCATCAGCCACGAGGACCTGAACCTCTACTACATCGCCCGCGACCCCTCCGACGCGGTGCAGCACATCCTGCGGTTCTATCGCAACTACCACTCGGCCCGGTACGTGAAGGACGACCTGGTCATCCGCGTGAAGCGGGCGCTGAAGGAGAGCGACGTGGCGAAACTCAACAAGGAGTTCTCGCTGCTGCTCCGCGGCGGTTCGATCGTGCAGCGCGCCCCCTACGACGCGGAGACCGATTTCCGTGAACTGCCGCGCATCGCCTTCACGCACACGCGCCGCAACATCGGGCTGATCCGCCGCCTGATCGACCGGATCAACGATTTCGAGCCGGCGTGAGGCCGATTCCGGGCGGGCAAGCCCGTGTGCAACCGCCACGGCGGTTGGTGCGAATACCTGTGCGGGAAGAGTCAGTCCGCCACAGACCGGGCAACGGGTGTGTTCAGGAACCAGCGGGAAACCGCGTCAGTGTTCCGTCCCCTGCTCCGCCAGTGCCGGGCCCGTCTTCCTTGAACATGGAGGGGAACGCCGGACCTCAGACTCCCGTGCGTTCCGCCGGCGAACGTGGTTCTCCGCCGGCCTCTTCTTCAGTGCGGCAGGAGCCGTCCGCGGCGTGCGCGTCCTCTCACGCCCCGGCGGCTTCTGCGTTTTGAAGGAAGGCATCGAGGCAAGAGGCATCGAGGCACGAAGGAGGGAGCCGCTTGGGGAGCGCTGCGCAGGTCCGACGATCCCCCGCGTCGCGATGCCTGGCTGCCTGAATGCCCGGATGCCTTTCTACTGGCCGAACAGGTTGGTCGCGGCGAACATCCCCGACTTCTCGAAATGCTCGAGGGCCTCGGGCACGCTCTTGAAGACCTTGCTGGCGGTCTCGGTGATGAAAGGCGAGGGGTTCTTCTTGGGCTTCCAGACGATGTACACCTCTTTGGTGTGCTCGAAGGCGTGCTGGAGTTCGCGCTCCACGCCGCTGGACAGCCCCGGCACGCCGCCGGGCAGTTCCGGGACGAGGCTGACGATCATGTCCGACTGGTCGATGAGCTTGAAGTCGCGCATGTAGATCTGGCCGTCGACGTCGCCGGCGATGTCCAGGATCTCGCGGACGCTGACCTTGATGGGCTTGGCGCCCTCGGCGCGGCTGCCGCCGAACGAGTGGGGGGCGACCTCGAGGAACTCCTTGCCGTCGCGGGCGGCCAGCAGGCCGCGCTCCAGGAGCAGCTTCTCGTCCACGTCGCCGGGGTCGAAGGTGACGAAGTGGCGGGCGAGCTCGGCGCGGAAGTGGTCGATCTCCGTGAGCACATCGGGCATGTCGACGACGTGGCTCATCGGGAACGACGGGTACACGCGGCGCATGTCCGGGCGGCACACCAGACGGAAGGCGGTGCGGGTTGTGGCCTCGTGGCGGCCGCGAGAGAGGATGTAGAAGGGCTTGCCCATGGCCTGGGCCATCAGTTCGGTGGCGAGGATCTCCTCCTCGCGCCACACCATGCAGTCCTTCAGTGTCGCGTCGATCTCGAAGTCGCGGTGCAGGCGGTGGTGCACCACCTCGATGTTGTCGACCAGGCAGATGAAGAGGTCGGGGTTGCACTCGCGGATCTGGTCGAAGTCGAACGCCGCGAACAGCCCGTGACGCCACCGGAACGTCGCGTGCGTGTTGACGATCACGTTGGGCTGGCCCTTGCTCTGGGTGATCACGTCCTTGAACGCGGCCCGGCGCAGGGAGTGCAGGCGGCTCCACGGCAGATCAAGGATCCGCCCCGGGCGCACGTCGGGGGCCTCGGCGTACATGATGTCGCCGATGTTGTAGAGGGCCACCGCCTCCCCCTGCTTGCCGGCGAAATCGACCACGCCCCGCAGGTACTCCTTCTTGTCCATCCCGATCTGGCCGGTGACGATCGCTCGCATAGGTCGTGAGTGTATTGGCGCAGGACCGTTCAGATGAACGCCCCGCGCTCGGATTGCGTTCGGGTCGCATCCGATGGCGCGACAAGGGATTCCGCGCGGGCCGCCGCAACCATTATTGAACTTCTCTTGTATTATTCAATGATGCCGCCAACCCGGAAGCAGCCCGAGCCGCTCAGCCAGCCCGCCCAGGTGCGGGCTCTCGCCTCGCCCGCGCGCCAGGAGATCTGCGACACCATCGAGGCCGCCGGGCCCGTCACGATCGCGCGGCTGGCGGAACTGATGGGCCGCCCCGCAGATGCCCTGTACTTCCACGTGCGCCGCCTCGCGAAGGTCGGCCTCTTGGTCGAGCGCGAGCCGGTGAAGGAGGGGCGGCACACCGCGGCGGTGTTCGACGTGGTTCGCCGCCCGCTCCGACTGTCCTACGCCAGCCCGGTCAAGTCGAAGGACATCGCGCGGGTGGCGGCGGGGATCGTTCGGCTGGCGTCTCGCGACTTCGGGCACGCCGTCGCGTCGGGGAGCGAGGCCGTCGACGGCCCGCGTCGCAGCGTATGGGCGGCCCGGTCGAAGGGGTGGCTCACCCCGGAGGAGCTTGAGCGCGTCAACGCGCTCTTGTCGGAGGCGGCGAGGGTGCTCCGCGGGGCGCGGCCGCGCCCGGGTGCCCGTGCCATCGCCCTTTCGTTCGTTCTCGCGCCGGAGCGCGTCTCGCCCCGCGCCCGCGTGGTCACCCAGAAGCCAAACCCGGAAAGGACCCAGCCATGAGAACCCTCGTCTCCGCCATTGCTGTCGCGAGTGCGTGCCTGCTCCAGCCCTCCGCGGCGTTCGCCGACGCCGCCGGCGACCTGCTCGCCCGTGTGCGCGCCTCGATCGGCGCCGACGCCCCGCTGCCCGAGGGTCACGCGGTGGTCCTCGAAGGCACGAGCGGCCTGCTCGGCATGGACTCCACCGTCCGCGTGACCATCACGAGGGACGGCGGCGTTCTCAGTTCCACCAAGGGCGTCGTGCCCTTCCAGCGCTGCTGGAACGCGCCTGACGTCTGGCGGAAAGACCTCGGCGGCGAGGTCACACGTCTGGTCTTCGGCGAGCGCGACGAGACCATCGTCGAACTCGCCCTGGTCTCCGGCGGCTGGACCACGCCGGGCACGCTCGAACTCTCGCTGAACCCGGCCCTCCAGAGCCCGGACACGCCGTGGCTGCTCTCGTACCGCATGAGCGAGGGGCGCATGACCGGCGAGGTCCGCGTCGACCGCGCCACCCTCAGGCCCGTCTCGGCGTCCATCGTCTCGGGCGGGCGGACCCGCGCGGTCATCCTCGAAGGCGAACTCACCCTCAACGGACGCTGGTTCCCCAGATCGGCCCGCGTCAGCGCCGGCGGCGGCGAGGACACCTCTTTTTCGTTCTCCTCGATCACGGGCGGCCCGTTCGACGCCCGCGCGCTGGCCTTCGATAGCGCCCCACCCCGTGACACGGAATACGACGCGAGCGTGCCCGCCGCCCTGGAGGTGAAGAAGGCCAAGACCGGGCACCTCCTGGTCAGGCCGCGAATCAACGCCAAGGACTCCGGCTGGTGGATCTTCGACACCGGCGCTGGCGGCGGCGTGATCGACAGCAAGGAAGCGGTGCGCCTGGGCCTCGAGACGTTCGGCTCGATCCCCGTGTCGGGCATGGGTGGCAGCATGATGTCGTCGATGGTGCGCCCGGAGTCGTTCACGCTCGGGCCGGTGACGTACCACAGCGTGTACATGACGGCGCTCGACCTGTCGGGCATCGCGAAGGCCATGGGCGAGGAGATCGCCGGCGTGGTCGGCTACAACCTGATGCACCGCGCCATCGTCCGCCTCGACATGCACACGCCGCGCGTGGAACTGCTGGACGGCGCGACCTTCAAGGGCGAGGGCTTGCCATGGCAGCGCATGTGGGTCTACGAGCGCCACCCGGCGGTGGAGGCCACGGTCGAGGGCGTCACCGGTCCCTTCAAGCTCGATTCCGGCGCCGGCGGCATGACGGTCTTCATGCACTCACGAGCAGTGGTGGAAATGAAGCTGCTGAGCCGCGAGACGAAGGACTCGGTGTCGGGCGGCGTCGGCGGGATGAAGCCCATCAAGACGGGTTCGCTCGCGGAGTTCGCGATCGCCGGCAAGGCGTACCAGGACCTGAAGGCGTCGTTCAGCCTCGCCGCGGACGGGCCGACCGCCGACCCGTACACGCTGGGCACCATCGGCGGCGGTGTGCTGCGCGACTTTGATCTGGTGCTGGATTACCGCGGCGGACGGATCGCGTTCGTGGAGCGCGGGCCCGCGCCGCGCTGAGGATCAGCCAACGGGAACACGAAAGCCCCGGAGCGTCGGGCTCCGGGGCTGGCGGTTCTCAGGACGGCGACGCGGGTCAAGCCATCGCCGGCTTGCGGCTCTCATTCAGCAGCTTGCGGAGCACGGTCTGCAGGATGCCGCCGTTGCGGTAATAGTTGATCTCCACGGCGGAGTCGAGGCGGCAGGTGACGCCGAAGGACTTCTTCGTGCCGTCGGCCTTCGTGGCGGTCACGGTGATCTCCGCCCGAGGTTCGAGCGACGCGGGGAGCGCGATGTCGAAGGACTCGGTGCCGTCGAGCCCCAGCGACACAGCGGTCTCGCCGCTCTTGTAGGTCAGCGGCAGCACGCCCATGCCGACCAGGTTCGAGCGGTGGATGCGCTCAAAACTCTCGGCGATGACGGCCTTCACGCCCAGCAGCATGGTGCCCTTGGCGGCCCAGTCGCGCGACGAGCCCATGCCGTAGTCCTTGCCCGAGAGCACGATCAGGGGGCGCTTCTCGGCCTTGTAGTTGAGGCTGGCGCTGTAGATGGGGGCGACGGCGCCCTTGCCGGCGGCGCTGAAATCCTTCGTCCACCAGCCTTCCTTGATCTTCCCGTCGGCGCCCACGGCGAGCTTGTTCTTGACGCGCACGTTGGCGAAGGTGCCGCGGGTCATCACGCGGTCGTTTCCGCGCCGCGAGCCGTAGGAGTTGAAGTCGCTCCTGGCGACACCCAGACCCTTGAGGTACTCGCCGGCAGGAGAAGCCTCGGCGATGTCGCCGGCGGGGCTGATGTGGTCGGTCGTCACGCTGTCGGCCACGCTGACCAGCACCCGCGCCCCCGTGATCGAGGGGAGAGCACCCTCGGGGGCCTTGGCGGGCATGCCCTCGAAGTACGGCGGGTTCTGGATGTACGTGCTCTTGTCGTTCCAGCCGTAGAGGTCGCTCTCGCTCACCGGCACGGCGTTCCACGTCTCGTTGCTGGCGAAGACGTTGGCGTACTCCTTCTTGAACTGCTCGGGCGTCACCGCCATGTTGCGGACCTGCTCGACCTCCGCCTGGGAGGGCCAGATGTCCTTGAGGAACACGGGCTTGCCTTCCTTGCTGGTGCCGAGCGGCTCGGTGGCGAGGTCGATCGCCACGCTTCCGGCGATGGCGTACGCGACGCACAGGGGCGGGCTGGCGAGGTAGTTCGCCTTCACGTTCTGGTGCACGCGGCCCTCGAAGTTGCGGTTGCCGCTGAGCACGCTGGCGGCGACCAGATCGCCGTCCTTGATCGCGGCCTCGACCTCCTCGGGCAAAGGGCCCGAGTTGCCGATGCAGGTCGTGCAGCCGTAGCCCACGGTGTGGAACCCAAGCGCTTCAAGGTGCTCGGTGAGCCCGGCCTTGTTGTAGTACTCAGTGACGACCTTCGAGCCGGGCGCGAGGGAGGTCTTGACCCACGGCTTGGCCTTCAGTCCGAGCGAGTTGGCTTTCTTCGCGACCAGGCCAGCGGCGATCATCACGTCGGGGTTGCTGGTGTTCGTGCAGCTGGTGATGGCGGCGATGACGACCGCGCCGTGGCTGATCTTGCTGGTCGATCCGTCCTTGTGCTTCACCGTGCCCGAGGCACCGAGGATCTTGTCGCCCGGGAGACCGAACGCGGTGTTGCCCAGCGGCGCGGCGAGGCTCTTGAAGAACTCGGCTTTCACGCCCTTGAGGTCCACGCGGTCCTGCGGGCGCTTCGGACCCGCGAGGCTGGGCTGCACGGTGGCGAGGTCGAGCTCCATCACGTCGGTGAACTCGGGCGCCGGAGAGGCGGCGTCGTGCCACATCATGTTCGCCTTGGCGTACGCCTCGGTGAGCGCCGCCTGCTCGGCGCGCCCGGTGAACTTCAGGAAGTCGATCGTCTTGGCGTCGATCGGGAAGAACCCGACCGTCGCGCCGTACTCGGGCGCCATGTTGGCGATCGTCGCCCGATCGGGCACCGAGAGCGCCGCCATGCCGGGGCCGAAGAACTCCACGAACTTCTCGACGACGCCCTTCTTCCGCAGCATCTGCGTGACCGTCAGCACCAGGTCGGTCGCCGTGGCGCCCTCGGGCAGCTTGCCCGTCAGTTTGAAGCCGATCACCTCCGGCGTGATCATGTAGTACGGCTGGCCGAGCATCACCGCCTCGGCCTCGATGCCGCCCACGCCCCAGCCCACCACGCCCAGCCCGTTGATCATCGTCGTGTGGCTGTCGGTGCCCACGCAAGAATCGGGGTAGGCATGGAGTTCATCCCCCGCCTGCTTCGTCAAGGTTCCCGGCGACAGGTACTCCAGGTTCACCTGGTGCACGATGCCCGTCGCGGGCGGCACGCAGCGGAAGTTCCGCAGGCTCTGCTGGCCCCACTTCAGGAACTCGTACCGCTCGCGGTTGCGGCTGAACTCCTTGTCGGCGTTGATGCTCAGCGCCACCTTGCTCCCGAACGCGTCCACCTGCACCGAGTGATCGATGACGAGATCGCACGGCACCAAGGGGTTGATTGCGCCGGGGTCGCCGCCGAGTTTCTTCATCGCGTCCCGCATGGCCGCCAGGTCGACCACGCAGGGCACGCCCGTGAAATCCTGCAGCACCACCCGCCCGGGCATGAAGGGCAGCTCCACCTTCGCCGGGCTCTTGGCGTTCCAGTTCGCCATCCCGATCACGTCGTCGTTGTTGACGACGAAGCCGTCGACGTTGCGGAGCATCGCCTCCAGCAGCACCCGCAGCGAGTACGGCAGCTTCGCCACGTGCCCGACCTTCTGCTGCACCAGCGCGTTGAGGTCGAAGTAGGTGTAGGCCTTGCCGTTGACGGAGAGGGTTTTCTTCGAGTTGAAGGGGTTGCTCATGGGTGCTCTCGGAGGTGAAGTCGGACGCGGCAGCGATCCATCTCGCAGGCGCACGGTGGAACAATCGCGTGTCGGGGTGCATGAGTCCAATCAATGCACGATACGAGTTCGATAGATGATATCTATGATTTGGCAGATCGCCCGGGCGACGAGACGCTCTCCAGGAGCGCCCGCTCGAACACCGCGCCCGCCGGGCTGGGAACGCGATCCCGGCGTCGCACCAGCGCCAGCCCGCGCGCAAGCCGTCCATCCCGGC
>JAFLCM010000098.1 GCA_017303565.1 Planctomycetota bacterium | reverse complement strand
CCCCCGCGGCCTCAAGGGCGAGGAAATCCCCCTCTCCGGCCGCATCATGGCGATCGCCGACGTCTACGACGCCCTCCGCTCCAAACGCGTCTACAAGGACGCCTGCACCCACCACGTCGCACGCTCCATCATCCGCGAGGGCGCGGGCAAGCACTTCGACCCCCGCCTCGTCGACGCCTTCGACAAGGTCGAGCGCGAGTTCGACAACACCGCACGCCGATTCTCGGATCACACCACCCCGGTCGCGCTCCGCCAGGCCGCCTGACGCTTCAACGCCCCCGGTCCCGCTCCTCCCGCGACTCCGGAACATCCGCCACCGCCGTCGAGTCCGGCGCCACCACCGTCGGGCGATGCTCCAGCGTCGCCTGCTGCGTCTGCATCCGCATGCAACCGCCAAGCACCGCCAGCACCATCAGCGCGCAGAGCACTCGGAACCGGCGACCATCAGATTGAGCGTGGTTCGTCTTCATGGGTGATCGTGGGCCGTTCGAGAATCGAAAGCCCGCTCTCTCATCGACGCGCAAGGCCCGCGAAGGATCGCAGAACTTCGCCCGCTTTGCGAATCACACTCCGACCGTTCGAATCCCGTTCGGTTCATCTCAGCCCGAAACACCGAACAAAACTCGACGATCGGCCTCGCGCAGCGCGATTCCTATACTCCGGCCCTTCCGATACCGGCCGGAGAACCCACCGATGCGATCCGCCCCCCTCACGCCCTTCGCCCTGTTGTTCCTCGCGCCCGCCCTCGCCGTCGCCGAAGCCCCGCGCATCGGCGCCGCCGAGCCCAAGCCCCGAACTCCCGGCACCATCCGCCTCGCCACCTACAACGTCGAGAACCTCTTCGACGATCGCGACGACCCCTCCCTCTCCGGCCGCGAAGAGGACAAGGACGACACCAAGCCCGCCGACCACCAGGAAGCCGCCGCCGAAGCCCTCCGCAAGGTCAACGCCGACATCGTCGCCCTCCAGGAAATCGAAAGCCACGACGCCCTCATCGAGTTCCGCGAGAAGTACGCCAAGGACCTCGGCTACACCCACGTCCAGTCCATCGACGTCGGCGCCGAGCGCGGCATCGAGCAGGCCGTCCTCTCACGCTTCCCCATCATCCACACCGAGGTCTGGCCCACCCTCTCGCTCAACGCGAAGGAGCCCGAGACCATCGACGGCGTCCCCAACGAGAACGCCGGCAAGCCCATGATCTCCCGCCGATCCCCCCTCTGCGTCACCGTCGAAGTCCCCGCAGAAACCACCGGCGCCAAGCCCTACCGCGTCACCCTGCTCATCGTCCACCAGAAGTCCGGCCGCCAGTTCGGCTTCTGGCGCGAGGCCGAGTCCGCCACCAACATCGCCATCTACAAGCGCCTCGCCGGCGAAGGCGCCGCCCAGAACGTCGCCATCCTCGGCGACTTCAACGCCACCCCCGAACAGAAGTCCGTCCGCGCCTACCTCGACGCCGGCCTCATCGACCCCCTCGCCTCCCACGAACCCAAAGACCCCGCCTTCATCACCCACGCCAGCGGACGCGAGATCGACCACATCTTCCTCAGCCCCGGCCTCGCCAAAGAACTCGTCCCCAACTCCCCCTTCGTCCTCGGAACCCCCCAGCTCCGCCCCGAAGAAGACTGGCGCACCGCCCCCAAGCCAAAGGGCTACGCCAGCGACCACCTCCCGGTCGTGATCGACCTCAAGCCCGTCGATCAGTAACCGCGCCGCGCGGAACCGCTCCATGCAGCGCCGCCACCACGTCATCGTCATCGGCGCCGGACACGCCGGCATCGAGGCCGCGTGGGCCGCCGCCAACCTCGGCCGCGACGTCGCCCTCGTCACCATGGACGCCTCCAAGATCGGCGTCATGTCCTGCAACCCCGCCATCGGCGGCCTCGCCAAAGGACAGATGGTCCGAGAGATCGACGCCCTCGGCGGCGCCATGGCCCTGATCACCGACGCCACCGGCATCATGTTCAAGACCCTGAACACCTCCAAGGGTCCCGCCGTCCAATCCCCCCGCGCCCAGTGCGACAAGCACGCCTACGCCCGCGAGGCCCAGCGCCTCATCCGCTCCCGACCCAACATCGCCGTCATCGAGGGCGCCGCCGAGCGCTTCCTCCTCTCCGCCGACCAGCATCCCCGCATCGCTGCCGTCACCATCAACACCCCGCAAGGCGAGCGGACCCTCCACGCCGACGCCGTCGTCCTCACCACCGGCACCTTCATGCGCGCCCTCATGCACACCGGGCCCGACACCACACAAGGCGGCCGCATCGGCGAGGCCGCCGCCGTCACCATCTCCGACACCCTGAGACAACTCGGCTTCGAACTCGGCCGCCTCAAAACCGGCACACCCCCGCGCCTCAAGCGCTCCACCATCGACTGGGACACCCTCGAGCCGCAGTGGGGCGACAACCCGCCAACCCCCTTCTCCGACCTCACCCAGTCCCGGTGGCACCGCTCTCCGAGCGGTGCTGACCACGGCGCCCGCCCCACCCACCCCTTCCCCACCCTCCAGCAGACCGACTGCCGCATCACCGCCACCACCCCCGAATCCCACGAACTCATCCGCGCCAACCTCCACCGCGCCCCCATGTACTCCGGCCAGATCACCTCGGTCGGCCCACGCTACTGCCCCTCCATCGAGGACAAGGTCGTCCGCTTCGCCCACCGCGAGTCGCACCACGTCTTCCTCGAACCCGAAAGCCACGAGACCGACTGGGTCTACTGCAACGGCATCTCCACCAGCCTCCCCCGCGACGTCCAGGACCACATCGTCCATTCCATGAAGGGCTGCGACCGCGCCGAGATCCTCCAGCACGGCTACGCCGTCGAGTACGACATGGTCCGCCCCCACCAGATCACCGCCGGGGCCATGACCCGCATCGTCGCCGGCCTCTTCCTCGCCGGTCAGATCAACGGCACCAGCGGCTACGAAGAAGCCGCCGCCCAGGGCCTCATCGCCGGCCTCAACGCCGCCCGCTGGTCGCGCCACCTCCCACCCGTCACCCTCGGCCGCGACGCCGCGTACATCGGCGTCATGATGGACGACCTCGTCACCAAGACGCCCGTCGAGCCCTACCGCATGTTCACCAGCCGCGCCGAGCACCGCCTCCTCCTCCGCGCCGACAACGCCGCCGACCGCCTCACCCCCCTCGCCCGCGACCTCGGCCTGATCGACGACGAACGCTGGGCCATCTTCGAACAGCGCCGCCGCGACCTCCGCGACCTCAACGACTTCATCGACACCGCCCGCACCCCCGAAGGCCCCCTCGCCGACCTCATCAAGCGCCCCGAGTTCACCACCAACGACCTCGCCCAAAGCTGCCGCGAGCACCAAAGCGCCCCCAAAAGCACCCCGAGCGTCAGCGAGCGGGCGCATCAACGAACCCCGAGCGTCAGCGAGCGGGCTCCCTCCCCTGGAACCCCGAGCGTCAGCGAGCGGGCCTCAGCTCCCCTCCCCTCTCCCTTCCACGCCCCCGTCCTCCTCACCGCCCTCGCCGACCGCCAGTACGAGGGCTACATCAAGCGCCAGCGCGCCCTCATCAAGCGCCTCGCCGAGACCGAGCAGCGCCGCATCCCCGCCTCCCTCGACCCCGCCTCCATCCCCGGCCTCCGCGCCGAAGCCCGCGACGCCCTCGCACGCTTCAGGCCCGAGACCTTCGGCCAGGCCGGACGCCTCGAAGGCGTCAGCCCCGCCGACCTCACTCTCCTCCTCGTCGCCGCCGGCGTCTAAATGCACCGCGCGGACCCGGGTACCCCGCCGGTCCCCGGCGGGCAAACACAAGAACACTCAACACTCAAAACCACACCGCCGAGGAAATCTCACCCCCGTCAGGGCCTCACCCCATCGGCCCCCGCGCCATCCGGCACGCCTCCACCACCCGCCCGACATCGAACGACGCCTCTTCCGCCGACTCGATCTTGGCGATCTTCTGCAGCGCGATCCCCGACCGCAGGTGCAGCGCCTTGATCCCGTAGTCCGCCGCCATCCCGTGCAGGTGCGTCAGCGCCCCGGCCACCTGCTCCAACGACCCGCTCTCCAGCAGCCCCCCCAGTTTCACGCCGAGCTCGTGGATCTCCTCGATACAAGCCTCGATCGCCTCCGCGCCGATCCCCTTCGCCGTCGCCCGGAAGGGGTCCTCGTCCCGCGCCTGAATGTCCCGCAGCAGCAGGTACTCCGCCGCCGCGCGCATCAGCAGCGACTCGTCCAGCGGCTTGAACAGCATCTCCTTCGCCCCCGCCGCGATCGCCGCGTAGCGAACCTCGTGGTCCGCCTGCCCCGACACCAGGATCATCGGCACCACGCACCCCCGCGACCGCGCCTCGGTCAGCAGCGAGATCCCGTCCATGTCCGGCAGCACATAGTCCACCAGCGCCAAGGACGGATGCTCGTCCAGCATCCGCAGCCCCTCCTCGCCCGTCATCGCGTACTCAAACTCCAGCGCCGTCTCCCGCAACAGGTGCGCGATCAGCCGCTGGTCGGACCGGCTGTCGTCGATCACCAGGACCCGCCCCGTCAGCCGCAACGGGTCCACCCGCTCCGCGTTGAACAGGTACTCGTTCCCCGCGAAAATGAAAAAATCCCGCGGGTTCACCGGGCGGTCGAACCGAACGCCGATGTCGTGAACCGTCCCGCGCAGGTGCGTGCACCGCACGATCTTCCCCGCCACCTGCACCGCTTTCCCGCGCACATCCCGCAGCACCACCACGCACGAACCGCCCGGGTGCAGGAAGCCCCCGTTCAACAGCCCGATCCCGCCCGTGGACAGGTTCCGCGGCGCCATCACCAGGGACCGCCGCGCCCCCGATTCATCCTGAACGATCACCACCGTCTTCTGCGCCTGAGCCCGCCAACGCCGGCTCTCGCGCCGCGAACCCCGCGAGTTCATCCCGCTGTCGCGCTCCAACTGCGCGATCAGATCCTCCAACTCCGCATTCCCCAGACGCAACGTCTGCACCGGCTGCTCGGTCCCCATCGGAAGCCACCTCCGGGGAACAGATCGTCAACCCGCTGTCCCTTCGTCAGGGGCGAACGCACGGACACATCCGTTCCACCCGTTCGGGTGAATACCGATTCAAGCGCGCCCTCAGGAAGCCGCCCGCACGCAGTGACACGACGCCATCAGCCGCTGCAGGTCCGTCATCGACTCCTGCACCGACTGGCACGCGTCCAGCGTCCGCGCCGTATCGGACGCGATCCTCGTCAGCGCCTCGAACCCGTACGTCGCCGCGCTCCCCTTCACCTGCAGCACCAGCGCCCGCACGTCCTGGAACGCATCGCGCTCGATCGCCGCGCCGATCTGGTCCGCCGCCGACTGCAACTCCGACACATAGTCCTCGACCATCTCGCGGCTCGCCGACTTCTCGTCCGCGCTCGAGACCATCTTCGCCGCGCTCGCCTTGGGCCCCTCCCCGTCAACGCTCATCAGGTACTCCGCCGCCGCCTGCAAGAGCAGCGCCGCCGTGAACGGCTTCGCCAGCATCTCAGACGCCCCCGCCTTCAGCGCCGCCGACCGCAACAGCGGGTTCACCTCCGCCGTGATCAGAACGATCGGCCCCGCGTACCCCTTGGCCCGCGCCCTGGTGATCACGTCGATCCCCGTCATGTCCGGCAACTGGTAATCCGTGAACAGCAAGTCCGGCAGGTCCGACAGCGACTGCAGCCCCGTTTCACCGTCCTGCGCGAACTGCAACTCCAGCCCCGATCCCTTGAAGTGGTGCGCGTACAGCCGCTGATCCGCCCGGCTGTCCTCGATGATCAGCACCGACCCCTTCAACTTCGACGGGTCCACGCTCTCCACGCTGAACGAGTGCTGATCGCCGAAATCGATGAAGTCCCGCGCGCTGATCGGCGCATCGAACTTCACCCCGATGTCGTGCAGGTGCCCCTTCAGGTGCTGGCAACGAACCACCACCCCGTTGATCGGCTGCCCCTTCCCGTCCAGCCGGCGCAGCGTCACCGTGCAACGCGTCCCCGCGTACACGAACGCCCCCATCAACACCGCGATCCCGCCCGTCGACAGGTTCCGCGGCACCACCAGATGGTGCTGCAGCCGCTTCCCCGAGTCCAGCACCGAGCACACCGCCTTCGACAAGGGCACCGTCCACCGCCGCGCCTTCCGCTTGCTCGCGCTCGGCGATGCCTGCTGCGACCGGTTCAGGTCCGACAGCAACTGCTCCAGGTCGCGCTGGCTCAGTCGGACGGAATCATGGATCGTGGGCGCCGACATGCGGGTATCCCATCGCTATCGACCGGATCAAACCCGACCTCTATGTCAGGTTCCGCATCCCCCCGCCCCGGGGGCTGTCGGGACACGACCGGACCCAAACCCCGGCCCAGCCCGGATAAACCCACCCCGTTCCCCGCGCTCACACCGCCAGCGAGTGCTCGATCCCCAGGCTCGCGTAGATCTCCCGCGTCGCCGGGCTCTTGTTCAGCGTGTACAGGTGGATCCCACGCACCTTCTGATCGAGGAGCCCCCGGCACTGCTCCGTCGCCCAGTGAACCCCCACCCGCTTGATCGCCTCCGCGTTCCCGTTGCAGCGGTTGATCGAGCGCAGCAGCGCCGCCGGGAACCGCGCCCCCGCCGCCAGGTCCGCCATCGCCTTCAGCCCCGACGCGCTCGAGATCGGCATCACCCCCGCGATGATCGGCGCCTTGATCCCCGCCAACTCGCACCGCTCCCGGAAGTCCAGGAAGTCCCGGTTCTCGAAGAACAACTGCGTCACGATGAAGTCCGCCCCCTCGTCCACCTTCGCCTTCAGGTGGTCCATCTCCTTCAGCCGGTTCGGGCACCCCGGGTGACCCTCCGGGAACCCCGCCACCCCGATCCCGAACCCGCGCCCATCCTTGATCGCCTTCCCCGCGAAACTGTCCTTGAACCGCCGGATGTACCGCACCAACTGCGACGCGTACCGGAACGAATCACGCGAGCGGTCATAGTCCTGTTCATTCCGCGGCGGATCGCCCGCCAGCGCCAGGATGTTGCCCACCCCCGCGTTCGCGTACCGCTCCAGAATGTCGTGGATCTCCGCCTCCGTGTGCCGGATGCACGTCAGGTGCGGCATCACCTCGATCGCCGTCTTGTGCTTGATCCGCTCCACCAACTCGTGCGTCCGCTCCCGCGTCCCGCCGCCCGCCCCGTACGTCACGCTCACCCACGCCGGGTGCAAAGGCTGCAACTCCGCGATCGCGTTGAACAGGTCCTCCGCCAACGCGTCCGTCTTCGGCGGAAAGAACTCGAACGAGAACGTCGTCGAACGCGCGCTGAAAATGTCGTTGATGTGCATGGCAAACGTCCCCGCCCGCGAAACCACTCGAAACCACTCGCCCTATCGGCCCGACCGAGCCTTCCCCACGGAAGCCATCGATGATAGCACTTCATCCGTGTATCCGGATAAACGGATGATACGGAAATCTTCACAATCCGCTTGCACCCCCGCCCCACGAATCAGACTCTTCTCGGACACGCAAGGCGACCCGCGTTGCCGGGAAGCCCGAGTCTCGCCGCCGCTCCTTCTGTGACCAGAGGACGCTCACCGCCCCCCCCCAAAGGGCCGGCCCCAGGTTCTGCCCCTGTGGCCCCTGCCCCCAAGGTCGGATCGGTGAGTCTGGATCGGAGAGCGACAGCCCCGCCCATACGCGTGAGACATCGCATCGCCCCGAGCGCCACGCCGCGCCGGGGCAGGGAGAAAGGCCTCGCCATGTTCCAGACCCTCCGTCGTGCCCTTCACCGGGCGGCTGTTCCCGTGTCCCTCACCGTCGCCGCGCTCCTCGCGCCCGCCGCCCACGCCGCCCTCATCTGCTGGACCGGCTCCAACGGCCAGCGCCACTGCCAGCACGTCGCCATCTCCTGCGACAAGTTCTTCGGGTACTTCGGTCACAGCATCGACGACCACCCCGAGTGGAACACCCGCTGCTACAACGTCGCCTCCTCCACCAACCTCGGCCCCGCCTGCGAGTCCTGCCTCACCAACGAGGCCCCCGGCATCAACGGCGCCGCCCTCCTGGGGCCGACCCCCTCCTCCATCCTCAACGACGTCCACTACTTCATCCTCCACGACAGCGGCGCCATGCAGGTCTTCATCCGGCGTTCGCCCGGCGGCGGCGGCGCCGGCGGCCTCTTCGTCGCCGACCTCCCCGCCCCGCCGAACTTCGGCCCCGCCACCAGCACCTTCGTCCACATCTTCCAGGCGCCCGACC
>JAFLCM010000097.1 GCA_017303565.1 Planctomycetota bacterium | reverse complement strand
AGCGAGGAGCTTCCTCGCCACATCCTCCCGCACGATCCACCCCCCACCATTGTCCTGATGGATCGGGTAAGACTCGTCAGGCGGACGTGTCGCGTACACATCGCCGTGAGCCCAGATGAGCAACCGTCCGCAGCCCTCGCACGTCCGACACGTGGACAGTGCATCGCCACGCGTCCGCACCCGGGACAAGCACACCGTTGTCACGTGATCCTTGCACAGCCGTCCGTCTTCATCCGCCAGCTCGATGAGGTGAAAGCACCGAGCAACGATTTCCGCCCCGAGCGCCTCAAGAACTCCCCGCCTCGCCACCGTGATCAGAAGTGAGTAGATGATGTTGAGCGAGCACGCACGCGGCAACTGGCGCACAGTCAACCGCTTCGGAGCCGCGGAGACGCGCCGCACGGACCGGCAGCGCGGACACAGCCAACCCGTCTCGTTGAACGCCGGGTCTCGAACATCGACGGACACCGCGATGCTCGACGCGTAGTGCGTGGTGTACCACGAGGTCGCATCAGGCGGGTCGTTACGGATTGGGGTCATGACGGAGATCATCGCGGCTCACCGGGGTTTGGCGTGGTCAGCCGGACGCGCAAGGGAAGTCACGGGGAAGCGTAATGCCGGGCCGCGTTTCCTGAAGTTCACTGCCCAGTCGCTGACGAACGTCACCACGCTCCCCTCACCCCTCGTCAGGGACGCACTTCACCGGATGCACCGACACCCCCAACCGCGACGCTGGCTGAACCCAATCCAGCACCTCGGCCGCGATGATGGAGTACGGCGCGGCGTTGCGAGGGCGGAACAGAACCGCCTTGTCACTCGCGGGCCGCCGGACTACGAGAGGCGAACCCATCGTCTGAATGTTCCCGCCTCCGCACCAGTCGCACGGCGGCCGCTTCGATCGCGTGACCCGCGACGCCGCGTCATCGACGAAACTCTCGACGATGGGCGGGAGGTACGACCGGTACGAGCCGAACAACTCAAGCAGACCGGGATCACGCACCCGCCGCATCCGCCCCGCGGGCGTGACGTTCAGGAGCTTCTCGATCACGATCGGATGGGACACCAGTGGCACCGGCGAGGCGTCGCACACCCGCCGCCACATCTCGGGCGAGAAAAGCAACACATCCGCCACCCATCCGATCTCGGGGATCGTGTCGGTCATCCACTCGGCATCGAGGTGCAGCGGCGGGATCGATTTCATGAGGGAGATCATCCGACCGCAACGCTCGCAAGTATCCGGATCGGTGAGCCGCGCATCTCCTGCGCTCGGCCCCGCGCGAATCGCCCTGAGGGACGGCGCGTCTCGGGGTGGCCTGTCAACGCGAAGGAAGTTTGGGGAGCGAGGGAGCATGCAACTTTGGCAGACCGCAAGGGAAACGCGCTTTCAAGTCGGAGCGCTGGTACAGCTTATGCAAGTACTTCAAGAACTCCTCAAGCGTCGCATCGGCGTTATTGAGCAGCCACTCGGCGACCTCCGCATCGTAGTCACGGTGCCACCGCTGGTAGCCGCGGTGAGCCAACGCGTCAATGGCCCGCGTTACCAAACGGTTGTCACGCAGCTTCAGGTATTTCCTGAGCTGCGGCATGTTCTCCAATACGTCCCACACCCTCTTGGAAATCGCGTGGTGCAGCTGACCAGCCGGCTTCACGGTGACCGGCACCATCACCGCGAGCGGGCCATACTCATCGACCATCGCCTGCGCGACTTCGTTCGCCGCGGTATCCAGCCAGCCGATGCGATCCAGCGTGACGAGAAGGCGGTCCATCTCCACCGGGTCAGTGACTTGGAACTCTCCGAGATCGGACGTTCCGGTGTACTGGATGCCCGTGTCCGCGAACACCAGCCCGAGTCCTGACTGCTGCTGATAGTGGTGCACGACCACTTTCACCGACTCCGCGGGCGAGCCCGGGTTCTTGACGATCACCTGCGGCTGGGACACCGCTTCCAACCCCCACGGATCCACCCACCGCAGCGGGTTCCCGGCCATCCCCGCAAACCCATTCCCCAACTGCGATCCATCCCCCCACACCCCGATCCGATCCACCGACATGAACCGCCCCAGCCCGGGGTGGTACGCGCGCGTGCGGTAGTGGTACACCTTCGCCTCGCCGTCCCACTCGCGGCCCGTGAACAGCCGCGCGTTGCCCACCTTGCTCGCGTACAACCCCAGCGCGTTCACGCCCGACGGCTCGCCCGCCGCATCCAGAATCAGCGGGAACCCGTAGTCGTGGTACTCGTACCGCTCCACAACAGCGCCCGACGAATCCGTCACGCTCGTCGTATTGAACAGGTCGTCGGCGTGCAGCCAGTACTCACGCTCATCAGCCGCCACACCCGACGCCCCAGGCCCACACCCCGGCTCAACCGGGGGGGTCGGCGAACTCCCAGCAGCGCCCAACAGCCCGCTCCCCGCCAGATCACGCCGGAAGCACACCGTCTCATCCACGTACCGCCCCGACGCCACGAACGTCGCCAACACCCGCCCGCCGTTCGGCCCCGCGTCGCGCTCCTCCAGCACCTGCCACCCGACCCGCGCATCGCCCGCGTCACCCACCCCGCCGTGGATGAACCGCGTGCACAAAGGCGACGACGGCACCCCCACCCCCATCGAGCCCGCCGCCCACAAAGTCCGCGCGATCCGACGACCCAGCGCGTCGTACTGGTACCGGTGCACCTCCACCCGCGCCGGCGTGGCGGCGGACTGCCCGTTCGCCCACGAACTCGCCTTCACCTCCACCAGCCGGTCGGCCCAGTCGTACCGATACTCCGTCCAGTCGCAACCCGCCCCGAAGTTGCCAAGGAGCGCCTGAAGATCCGCCGTCGAGATCAACCCGTCCCCGTTGATGTCGCACTCGGCGTTCCCGCCCGCGCCCGGCGTGACCGGCTGCCCGAACTGCCCGATCAGCCGAGCCATGTCGCCGGTGTCCACCCTGTGATCGCCGATATCGCCGTTCGCCTGCACCGGCGCGATGTCACCCCGACAGTGCGCACTCTCGGCGCGCAGGTTTCCCCGCTGGTCGTACAGGTACTGGTTCAACGGCGAAGCGGAGTACTGGTTCAGTCGGCGCGGACCACTCCCCGACGCCCCGAGGCTGTACGCCCCGGGCGCGGAGCCGCCGGAAACGCTCACGCGGTTGTGCACGCCGTCGAGCGTGTAGGACTCCAGATCACGCCACCGCGCGTCCTTCGCCCCCTGCTCGCCGGCGACGACCACCTGCGAGGTCACCAACCGGTCGATGGCGTCATACCCGTACACGCCGTCGGCGCCGGCAAACGCCGGATTGACCGCGTCTCCAAGGAATCCGACCTGCTGCCGCGCGGTCTTGTTATTCGCGGCATCCCACGTCAGCGTCCACGCGTCGAACGGGAGCGGCGCGGGCGTCTGTGCAGTCGCCGCCGCCGAATGCCGCACTCGCGTTACTCGTCCGAATCCCAGATCGCCCAGCGGCGGCGCATCCGGATCATCAGGAAGCAGCGACTCGCCGTTGGGCCCGAGCAGCCCGTTGTACGACCACCGCGTCTCCGTTCCGTTGCCGTTCTGCTGGCGCACCAGCCGCCCGGGACCGCTGTAGGTGAACTGCGCGAGCATCCGCTCCGGCAGCGGCGCCGGGAGAACATCCGCGATCCGAGCGACGCGGTCGAGGGCATCCCTTTCCCAACGCACAACGCGCCCGCTGGGGTACGCGACATGCGACACCTCCCCGCCCGGCGTGTAGGTGTAGCCGACCGTAGCGGGAACGCTCGGATTGAACCCCGGATACGCGAGCGGCTCGAAGTCCGTCGATTCGGCCACAAGTCGCGACAGCGAGTCGTACCGCCGAGCCGCGGTCGAATGAGCCCCCAGCGTGTCGTCCCGGCTCCAGGCGCGGAGCAACCGCCCGAGTCCGTCGTACTGGAAATGCTCCGAAGCGGCGTGACCCGGCCCATCCAGATACTCGATGGCACGCGAAACCGGCGCCCCCATGACGTCGTACGCGCCCGTGACCCGGATGCGCCCTCCGGGCCTTCCGACCGACGCCACCAACGCGTTCCCGAGAGTGTCAAAGCCCGGCGTGCCCCACGTCGACGGCACGCCAGCCCCGTCCGGCCACACGGCCCCCTCGCCGACCTGCTGAAGCGTCCCGTCGGCCAGCCGCACGATCGCCAGTCGCCCGAAGTCGTCATAGGCGTACCGCGTCGTGTTCCCCGCGTGATCGGTCTGCGCGATCAGCCGCGACGCGATATCCCACGCGCTGCCCGTGACAATCTCCGTCTGGTCGTCCATGAGACGCCGCGTCTCCAGCGGCCGCCCCAGCGCGTCGTAGGTGTACCGCGTCCGCTTCGAACGCGGGTCCCACGATTCAACAACGTTGCCGCGGGAATCGTGGAGCAGCGACGACGCCGCGAAACTGCTCGAGCCCGTGAACCGCTTGATCTGCTGGGCCCGGTCCAGCGCATCGTGCACGTACTCGGTCCGCGTGGTCCGCACCGCCGACGCGGACGGGTCGAGGCCATTGACCTCTCTCGTCACGACTTGGCGGATGTTGCCGTTGTCGTCGTACGCGAACTCCACCGTGTTGCCAAAGGGGTCGGTCCGCTTCCAGGGCCGCAGCGCCGCGTCGTAGTGGAACACCGCGAACTGCCCGTTCGGCGGCGTGACGGTGAACAGCGTCGAATCGGCGTGGTACGCGTACGCGGTGCGAACCCACGGCGTCGTCACTGACGGCGTCTCACCGATGCTGCTGTCGAACCACCTTCTTCCCTCGGACGTCAGCCGATCTCGCGCGTCGTACTCGAACTCGGACTGCGCGAGCACCACCGGAGGACCCGCGCCACTCGACACCGCGCCGGTCACCGACGAACGAAGCAGGTTCCCCACCCTGTCGTAAAGCCGATCCACCCGCGTGCCGTTCGGCAGAACGGTGGCCACGACATTCCCCAGCCCGTCATTCACGAACGTGGTGATCCGTGGCGTCGGAGCCGTCCCGGCCGCGCCCTCAATCATCGCCGTGAGGTTGCCCGCCCCGTCGTAGTCGAACTGCGTGACCAACGCCCCCGGTGCCGCGCCGCGTTGCACCCGGTACAGCCGGTTGAACGTGTCGTACACCATCGAGACCACGGCGTTCGGTTGGAGCCCGCTTGTCACCTCCGGCCCGCGGACCTCCGTCAACATGTCCTCCGCGTTGTACCGGTACTCCGTGATCGCGAACCGCTCAGGATTGGGAATCGCTCCGATCGTGCCCACCTCCGACGGCACGTCCGCATCGACCGCCTCCACCGCAACGCGCGTCAGCCGCCCCGCGGCATCGAACTCCCGCATCGTCGTGAACAGCGGGTTGACCGAGGAAAGCACCCCGTCCGGCCCCCGATTCTCCTGATCCTCCCGCAACACGCGCCCGGCCTGATCCCGCCGCAGCCACGTCGTGATCCTCGCCCCGCCCGGGCCGGGACGCGAGTCCACGCGAACCACCTCCCGGAACCCGTTGTACGTGAAGACCGTGTCCTTCCCGAATCCGTCGATCGAACGCACCACATCCCCAAGGTGGTTGTATTCGTACCCGCGCTCCAGAGCCGCTGCGCCGTTCACCACGCCAACCCGCACCAGCGTGGGTCCGGCGCTCGGCTGCACGCCCCCGGTGTACGGATTGGCCACGTCGCCGTACACGAACTCATCGCGCCGCCGCCCGTTGCCGCCCTGCGGCCATAGACGGGCGTACGGTCGGATCGCGCCGCCCAAAAGCTCGCTCTGAGCAGCGACGGGCTCGCCCGAGCTCGCCGGGTACGTCGTCCTCACCGGCGGACCAAACCCGTGATACTCGAACGTCGTCGTCCGCTGCTCGGCGTCCGTGTACGTGGTCGGACGGAACCCGGTGCAGCCGCAGCCGGGCGCTCCGGCCGGCATCAGCGGGTTGTACGTGAACGACTCGACCGTCGTCACCGGTGGCTGGCCGTTGACCGAGACACCGGTCCGGCGCACCTCCCGAAGCTGACCAAGCCACAGGCGCAGCAGCACCGCGTTGTTGCTCATCGCCGTCGGCGGTGTCAGGTTGGAGTCGAAGTTGTACTGCCGCTCCTCGGACGACCCATCGGGATAGACAATCGATCGGACCTGGCCGTTCTCATCCACCCCCAGATCGTCGGGGTCCATCTCGTTCGTGAACGTGTACAGGGTCTCCGAGTACCCCGCGGGATTCCCGGTCGATCGATCACCCGCGACGAGCACGTCGCCCGCGAACCAGCCAACCGCGTTGAACGCCTGGACCGTTCGGAGCTCAAGAGGGACCACCCCGAAGTACTCCCTCATGCTGAGCATCAGAGGCCCGTCGGGCCACTCCCGTTCCTGGAATAGGAACTCGCGGGCCTGGCCGGAGCGGTTCACCGAGACGGTTCGATACACCCCTTCGCTCGGCGGCGTGAGGGTGTAGAAGTACGACTCGCCATACCGCTTCTGATGCACGACCTGGTCGTGAACGCCGTAGTGGTTCTCGACCATGACGTTCCCCCGCGGGTCGGTGATCCGCGTCAGCAAGGCCTGCAGCGGCTCAGACCCCGCCGGCTCCGGCGGTTCCTCGTCCGTTCGATAAGCGTACGACCACACCCGCGGCACATCGCCCGTGAACCCGCCGATACTCGCCGTCTTCAGATCACCCGGCTTCCCAACGGAGTCGTTCACACCGCAGTAGTCGAACGCCACCACCCTCCCCGCCGAATCCGTCACCGACGCCAGCCGCGCCAGCGCCGCCGGCTCGGTGGCCTGATACTGGAACGTGAAGCCGCCTCCACCCAAGGACACCGAAGCCAGCCTCTGGTGCTCGTCGTACTCGTAGAACTGGATCGCCCCCGAAGCGCGAAGCGTCGAAGTCGGACGCCAAAACGTCCCGCTCACCATGCTCGGGAACAAGCCATACGTCGTCTCTCCGCCGTCCGCGTGGATCATCCTCATCGAATGAGGCACGCTGATGGTCGAGCAACTGCCGGCCACCAACGGCGGCAGCGTCGCGCCCTCGAGCGAGTCAATCCCATTGGGCGGGTGAATCCAGTCGCCGGGCTGAACCTGCACGATCCCCTGCTCCGGATTCGTGCACAAGCAGTCGACCGGAACCAGCACCACCTCCAGCACGTCCTCGCCACCCGGCGCCGCCAAGTACAGCCGCACCGACGGCGGACACGTCCGCATCGAGTCGTCCGTCCACGCGAAAAACCGGAACTCCTCCGCCCGTCCCTCGCCCGTGACCATGTAAACCCGGTACCCGCGATAGTCCGAAGCCCCCGGGAACGACGGCGCCAGGTACGACTCGAACCCGTGCCGCCAGTTCCTTCCCATCGGCGATGGCGGCATCGTGAACTGCACCGGCAGCGCCTTGGCGTAGGACCGGTACGTGCGACCGAACTCGAGCGCTCCTCCCACGACGGTCAGCGAGAGATCCACGTGGTCATACGTGAACCGCTTGGTGCCCATGAACACCGGATCACTGATGTGAAGGTCGTCGGGATCGGGCGGGCACGGGTTCTTGTGCTCCTGGTGCGGGATGTCGCCACCCATCGCGACCGATGCCGTCACCACCGCAGCGATCGCACGCAGCCAATGACACCCGCTTCGCATGATGCACCTCCAGGAGATGCCATCATGCTAACTTCATGACGGATGTGATTGCAAATATTGGCATACCCACAGCCGTGGGTGTGGCGGGCATTTTCATCAGTTCTGTGATCAACAACACCACGTCGATCACGTCCGTTCGGCAGGGACCTCAAACTTGGGCGTCACGAAGCCAAAACGCCCCAAATCCGAGTGTGGAAAACCTACGGCGTGGTCAGACACGCCCCCCTCCCCCTCACCCCCCCGAATGCGAAGCCACCACCGCCGCCTTCTTCACCGTCGCCGGCTTCTTCGTCTGCTTCGCCTCCGAGGCCATCAGCCGCGCCGCCTGCTTCGCGATCTCCTGCCGCTGCTCGCTCGTCAGCGCCTCGGCGCTGAACACGCGCAGATCGTCCGCATCCGTCTTCGCGGGCGCCTCATCGCCCGCGTCCGTCAGCGGCCTCTCCCCCATGCTCCGCAGCAGCCCCGAGATCGACTCGCTCGGATCCCCCTTCGCCACCGGGTGAGACAACGGCGCCCCGCCCGCCCGCGCCACGTCCACCGCTTCCACGATCTGCGGCGCGCGGTACAGCATCGAGCAGATGCTCAGCATCCCCAGACCCATCCAGATGACTTGCTTGGC
>JAFLCM010000096.1 GCA_017303565.1 Planctomycetota bacterium | reverse complement strand
ACCATGCGATTCGGCCGCACCCGCGCCGTCGACAACGTCACCCTCTCCGTCCCCGAGGGCAGCAGCCTCGCGCTCTGGGGCGCCAACGGCGCGGGCAAGACCAGCCTCATCCGTTGCGTCCTGGGCCTGCTCCGATTCGAGGGGAGCATCCGCGTCGCCGGGCTCGACGTGCGCAGGCAGGGCAAACGCGCCCGCCTGCTCATCGGCTACGTGCCGCAGGAACTGGGTTTCTACGACGACCTCGGCGTCGGCGAGGCCATCGACCTCTTCTCGCGCCTCAAGGGCCTGGGTCGCCCGGCGATCGCGCCGGCCCTCGCTGGCGTCGGCCTCGAGGGCCAGCACGCCAAGCGCGTCCGCGAACTCTCCGGCGGAATGAAGCAGCGCCTCGCCCTCGCCATCGCTCTCCTCGGCGAACCGCCGGTGCTCGTGCTCGACGAGGTGACCGCCAGCCTCGACGCCCTGGGCCGCGACGAGTTCGTCTCGCTCCTGGGACGCCTCCGCGGCGCCGGGCGCACCATGCTGTTCGCCTCCCACCGCATCGAGGAAGTCGGCGCCCTCGCCTCCAGCGTGGGTGTCATGGAGACGGGCCGCCTCGTCGAGACCGCCCCCTGCCGGGATTTCGTCTCCGCCGTCCTCCGCGGCTCGACCCTGCACCTCGTGGTGCCGCCGCCCGCTCGCGAGCGGGCCATGTCCGCCCTCCGCGAGGGCGGATTCGCACCCCGCCTCAACGGCGTGGGCCTGCTCGTCCCCGTCGCCGCCGAGCACAAGGCCGCCCCGTTCCGACTCCTCGCCGACGCCCGCGTGCCCGTCGAGGACTTCGAGGTCATCTCCGAGGCCCGCGCCCGTGACCTTTCCCACGCGCACGCAGCGGAGGCCGCCTCATGACCACCCTTTCACTCGTCCGGCACGCGACCGCCCGAGGCGGGCGCGCACCCGGCACCCTCGCCAACATCCTCACCCTGGCGCGCCGCGAACTCCGCGACGCGCTCCGCAGCCGCTGGTTCCTCCTCTACACCCTCTCGTTCGCGGCG
This sequence comes from Planctomycetota bacterium, assembly GCA_017303565.1. Taxonomy (GTDB): domain Bacteria; phylum Planctomycetota; class Phycisphaerae; order Phycisphaerales; family UBA1924; genus JAFLCM01. Next base: position 7,197 of record JAFLCM010000096.1, on the reverse strand, counting down.
CTCGGGCTGGGCATCTCCTTCGTCTCCGCCGCCGCGGCGGGAGGCGTCGGGCTCTCGGGCTTCGGGCGCACCACCGCCGGCCTGATCAACGTCGTGCTGCTGGTCGTGCCCCTCATGGCCCTCACCGCCGGCGCTGGCTCGATCGCCTCCGACCGCGAGCGCGGCATGCTCGGCTACATGCTCGCCCAGCCGATCACCCGCGCGGAACTGCTGCTCGCCAAGTTCATCGGCCTCGCCGGCGCCCTGCTCGCCTGCATCGCCCTGGGCCTCGGGGCGTGCGCCGTGACGCTCGCCCTCAAGGGCCTGCGCACCAGCCCGTCCAGCATCCTCTGGCTCGCGGGGCTGTCCTTCGCACTCGCCGCCTCGATGCTCGCCGTGGGGCTGCTGATCTCGGTGATGGCCCGGCGCGCCTCGGTCGCGGTCGGCACCGCGGTCTTCGTGTGGCTGGCGCTGGTCTTCGTGACCGACCTCGGCCTCATGGCCGGCGCGATGGCGATGCGCCTGAAGATCGAGACGCTCTTCGCCCTCTCGCTCACCAACCCGCTGCAGGTGTTCAAGATGTGGTCGCTCCACACCGTCGATGCCGGGCTGGACGTGCTCGGCCCCGCGGGCCTCTACGCGTCCGAGGAGTTCGGCGGTCGCCTCGACCTGCTCTTCGCCGCGTGCCTCGCCGCGTGGCTGGTCGTCCCGCTCGCCTTCGCCGGCGCGGTCTTCTCCCGGAGGTCGCCGCTGTGAACGCTCCCTCATTGACCATGGCGGCGGCGGTGGCGGCGTGCCTGCTCGTCCCGGGGTGCGACCGTGAACCGCTCTCCGGACCGCCCAACCTGCGGCTGGGCCGCGACGAGTGCGCCGAGTGCGGCATGCTCATCAACGAAGACCGCTGCGCCGCGGGCCTCGTCGTCGAGACGCCGCCCGGCAGCGGACGTCGCGCGCACCTGCTCTACGACGACATCGGCTGCCTGCTCGACGCCGAACTCAACCGCGCCGCTGAGTTCACCATCATCGAACGCTACTTCCGCGACCACGCCGAGCGCACCTGGGTCCGCGCCGAGAGCGCCGCCTGCGTGATCGCACCCCCCGACAAACTGCCCACCCCCATGGGGTCCGGCATGGTCGGCTTCGCGAGCACGGACGCCGCCGACTCCGCCGCCAGCGCCGCGGGCGGCGCGAGAACCGACTATGCCGGGCTGCTCGAAACCCGCCGCCGGTGGTGGGCGCAGCGGCGCCTCGAATCCACGCAGCGGAGGTAACCCGCCATGCTTTCCCAGACCGTCGAGTACGCCCTCCGGGCCATGAGCCACCTCGCCTCCCTGCGCGGCCGATCTTCGACCTGCGAGGTCATCGCCGGCGCGACCCGTGTGCCGCCCGGCTACCTCGCCAAGGTCCTCCGCGACCTTGTCTCCGCTCGGCTGGTGAACTCCTTCCGCGGGCCCGGCGGCGGGTTCGTCCTCGCACGCGACGCCGCCACCATCTCCGTCCTCGACATCGTTAACGCCGTGGACCCCATCCACCGCATCGAGTGCTGCCCGCTCGACAACCCGCTGCACGTCTCGCTCTGCCCGCTGCACCGCTGCCTCGACGACGCGCTCGCGCAGATCGAGGCCACCTTCCGCAAGACCACCCTCGGCACCGTCGTCGAGTCCTCCGGCGCCGCCGGTGCCTGCCAGTCGCTGTTCCAACACCCCGAAGCGTCGGACGCTTCACATCCCGCACGCAAACCGCCCCACGCCCCATGAACATCCACCTGAACCCCGTCACGCCCGTCGGCACCATCGCCAAGTCACATCCCGAACTGCTCCCCTTGTTCGATCGGATGAAGATCGACTACTGCTGCCGCGGGCACGAGCCCTTGCACGAGGCGTGCCGCCACGCCGGCGTCGACCTGCTCGCGCTCGCCGACGCCGTGGCGGAGGAGATCGAGTCGCCCCCGGCGAGCGACGACGAGCCGACGACCATGACCCAGTGGTGCGACCACATCGAGGCCGCTCACCACGCCCTCGCCCGCGCGGTGTTCGACCGCCTCGGCGTCCTCATGCCCCGCATCCTCGGCGCCCACGGCGCGAGGCACCCGCGCTTCGTCGAACTCGACGGGGTGCTCTCGGGGCTGCGCGAGGAGATGCTCGACCACATGATCCGCGAGGAGCGCGTGCTCTTCCCCTGGCTCCGCCGCCTCGAACAGCCCGGCGCGATCCACTTCGGGCCCCCCTGGAGCGTGCAGCGACCCATCGACTGCATGAAGCACGACCACGACAGCGTCTCCGTAGCCCTCACGCGCGTCCGTGCCCTCACGGACGAGTACACCCCGCCGCCCGACGCCTGCGGCAGCGTCCGCGCCCTGTTCGAGACCCTCCGCGACTTCGAGGCCGACACCCGGCGCCACATCCACAAGGAGAACAACATCCTGTTCCCGGCGGGCATGGAGGCCGAGGCCCGGATGGGACGCGAGGTCCGCCGCCACGCCCCGACCGCGTGTTCGCACGCCGCGACGCCCGCAAGCGCCGACGCCAACGCCCGGGGGAAGTGAACGTGTACCGCTACCTCGTCATGGCCCACCTCCTCGGCGCGTCCGCGTGGATCGGCGGGCACCTCGTCCTCCTCGGCGTGGTGCTCCCCGGCGCCCGGCGCGCGGGCTCCGTCGCCGGCGTCCTCGAGTTCGAGCACCGCTTCGGGCGCATCGGGCTTCTCGCTCTGGTCGTGCAGGTCGCGTCCGGCGCGCTCCTCGCGACCCGCTGGATCGACGACTGGCGGACCATCTTCTCCGCGCCCACGCCCGCCGGTCACCTGATCATCGCCAAGATCGTTCTGCTGGCCCTCATCATGGCCCTCGCCCGGCACGCGACGCGCCGGGTGCTTCCCGCCCTCACCGCCACGACGCTCGGACGCTTCGCATTCCACGCCTGGGTCGTCACCGCCTTGTCGGTGCTGCTCCTGGTCTGCGGGGTGGGAGTCCGCACCGGAGGACTCGTCCCGTGATCACCGCATCATTCAGCCTCCCACGCGCTGCGGCCGTTCTGGTCACGGCCATCACCTCGGTCGTGGTCGTCTCCTGCCGCTCATCCGCCCCCGCGCCCTCGGCACGCTCCGCCGCCACGGAGCGCATGGACCGCTACTACCTGCCCGAGTGCGCCGTCTGCGCCGGAGCGCTCGGCGCCAAGGGCGAGGCGGTCGCCCGGCTTTACGACGGACGCGAACTGCGATTCTGCGACGAGGCGTGCGCCCGGGCGTTCGACGCCAACAGGCCCGCGGGTTTCGGCGCCGTCGATGCGAGGATTGTCGCTGACCAGGCGGCCCTCTACCCGCTCCGCACCTGCATCGTCAGCGATCGACCGCTGCCGGCGCGCCCCGTCGACGTGGTGTGGGGAAACCGGCTTTTCCGGGTCGCGGGTGAGCCGGAGAAGGCCCGCTTGCTCGCGGACCCCGGCGCGTACACCCGCCGACTGGACGACGCCGTCCGGGCCGCGCAGACCCCCGGTTACCCGATGGCCCGCAAGTGCCCGGTGCAGGGGGACATCCTCGAAGGCGACCCCGTCATCGACATCGTGGTCGCCAACCGGATGATCCGGGTGTGCTGCGGGCGCTGCGCCCGCGTCGTCCGCGCCTCGCCCTACCAGTACCTCTCGATGGTCGACTACGCCCGAGGGGCCGCGTCTTCTGCCGCAGGCACCGAGCGAACCCCTGACTCCGGCGACCGGAGCAACCCTCAGTGAGGCGACAGGCTCGCTCGCCGCTGGTGTCCGTCCATAAACCGGAGATTCGGGTATGCTTATTCAGAATCATTTTCGGTCCGTTCGGGCCTCGCGCCCCGAGAGGAGCACCCCCCGCCTTGTTCTCCCAGACCGTCGAATACGCGATGCGGGCCATGGTCCATCTGGCGACGCTGGCGCAGGGCGAGGCGCTCACGAGCGAGGTGCTGGCGGAGCGGACCAAGGTGCCGCGTGGGTACCTGTCAAAGGTGATGCGCGACCTGGTGCTGGCGGATCTTGTCCTGTCGCAGCGTGGGCCCAGCGGCGGGTTCACGCTGGCGAGGCCGCCCTCGCACATCTCGATGCTCGAGGTGGTCAGCGCCGTCGATCCCCTGCACCGGATCAAGGAGTGCCCGCTGGGCAACCCGGCGCACGTCAGCCTGTGCCCGCTGCACCGACGGCTGGACGACGCGATCGGGATGATCGAGCGCGAGTTCAACGGGACATCGCTGGCGGAGGTTCTGGAATCGCGCCCGGAGCGGTCGTGCCGGGCGCTGACGGTGGCGGTCAAGGCGCCGCGCCGCGGCAAGCGGGACTGACCCCGCGCCGGGGATTCACGCTCGTTGAGGCCCTGGTTGTCGTCGCCGTCATCGGCGTGCTCGTAGCGATCACGTTGCCGGGGCTGAGCAGCGCCCGGGACACCGCCCGCACCTGCCAGTGCACGTGCCAGATGCGCACGCTCGGGATGCTCGCGGCGTCGCACGCCGAGGAAACCCGCGAGATGCCCCGGAGCCAGCACTCGGCGCTGTCCCACCGCGTGCAGCCTTGGGGTTACGCGTTTTTCGAGTCTCTCACCGGAGCGCCGTTCCGCACGAAGGACGCGCAGTGGGCGGGGGTGTTCAATGGCCCGTACCGCTGCCCGCTCGACCGGCGCACGGAGCGCTGGAGCTACGGGTACAACGTCTATTTCGAGCTCGCGCGCGAGGAGACGCACTGGCGGACCTGGCGCACGCTGAGCGCTCTCCGGAGCCCGGCCCGCACGGTGGTCTTCGCCGAGCTGAACAACACCACGACGGCGGACCACGCCATGGCGCACTTCTGGACGCAGTTCGGCGCGCCGCCGGAGATCGACGGCGACCGGCACCGCCCGGGCACGGGCGCGGCGTTCGCCGACGGGCACGCCGAGTCCGCGGACTTCGCATCCCTGTTCGACCCCGACACGGGTCGGGACTGTTTCAACCCGGCGACGGCGCGGTAGCCGCTCGACCGCCGGTTTGTTCCCTGACCACCAACACAAGGAGTTTCCCGATGTTACTCGTCACCCGCACCGGCACGCTCGCGTCTCTGGCTCTCGCTCTCGCACTCGCCCCCGGCGCCCTCGGCGTCAACCCGGTGATGGGCGGGCCCATGAAGCACGTGATGGTGGAACTGATGGCCGGACAGGTCCATGTGATGGTCGACCCGAACGTTGAAACCCCGCTGCTGCGGCGCCGGGCCGACGTCTATACCGGCGCGGCTGCGGTGCTGACCGACACGATGTACAACGCGCAGTACGGGTGGATGGCGGAGGGGCCCGAGCAGCCGCCGCTCAACGCTTTCTTCTGGATCGAGCAGGTCAGCGCGACCCCGGGGCTGCTCGCGTACAGCGGCGGTTCCATGATGAACCCCGCGACCTACGCGCCGATCTTCGGAACCGGGGGCAGCGCGGCGCGGATTCTGTGGTCCGGCACGATGCAGCACAACTGGTACGCCTCGATCGTCCCGGGCCAGTACAGCGCGTCGTACCGCGTGTACGTGGGGGACGCGTCGGGCGCGCCCGTGCCGGGGTTCACGCCCGGCGAGGTGACGCTGAACTGGATCGCGCCGCCGGAGTGTGTCGCGGACTTCCAGATGAACGGCGTGATCGACACCGCGGACCTGGCATGGTTCCTCGGTCGGTTCGGTCAGCCGGCGGAAGCGGGGACGATGAATCAGCGTGCCGACCTCAACGCCGACGGCGTTGTGGATACCGGCGACCTGGTGGTGTTCCTCGGGCGGTTCGGGGGCGTTTGCCCGAACTGACGGCGGCTGGCGTCGGCCAAGGTGAAAGCAGCGGCGTCGGCGCGGTCTCAGGAGAGAAGGCGCGCCGACGCCGCGTTGGCTGCGCAGGCCGCGGGCTCGTGTCGCAGCGGGTCGGGCCGTTCAATGGCGACGACGGCGCGAAGCCGCGAGGATCCCGAGGCCCGCGACAGCGGCGCCGCCGGGAGCGGGCACGCACACCGTCTGCACCACCACCTGCTCCACATATCCGACGGAACCGGGGATGCCGATGGGGAACGAGATGCTGACCATGAAGCTCTCGCAGGTCGGCAGGCTCTGGTGATAGTGGATCATGCTCACGCCGGGCGAAACCGGCTCGGGGGTGTAGGTGAAGCCCGAGGGCGATCCGGGGGTGCCGCTGAGGCCCGTCACGCCGGCGGTGGGCACGCCCACGCCCGCCGAGGGAACCGAGTACTTGATGGAGATGAAGATCTCCTTGCGGAACTGCTGGTTGTAGTTCGGGATGAGGAACTCAAGGGTGGTGTTGCCCGTGAGGCACCAGACGCCCGTGCCGGGGTTGTTCGGCGTGAGCGGGTTGTCCGGGAGGTAGGTGCCCGATGTCGGCGGGAAGAACTGCGGGGCCCCGTTCGGATTGTTGGCGACGGTCGGGGCGAACGGGTCGTTGCCCGGTCCGAACATCCAGGCTTGCAGGGTCTGCATGGGGAGCGTGGGGTCCCACGGCGGCGGGACGATGCCGCCCAGCGCGGTCGAGCCCGAGGCACCGATCATCAGCGCGGCGACCAAGCCGAGACTCTGCGTTCTGCTGTTCATGGCTTTCTCCTCGGCGCCCCCTGTGCCGGGGCGCTGGTGTGGTGGTCCCGCCGGCACGCGCAGCGGCACCGTGATCACAGTAATTCGTGACGGCGCGGAGTCAAGAGATATATATGTCTTTGTATCCATAATAGAAGAGTTCTTGTGACGTGCGGAGCGCTGTGGGCTGCGCAGGGCACCGCGCCGCGGCTTGTTCACCGTTCGGGCGTCAGCCGACGGGGCGAATCGACCGCGCGTGACTCGGCTTCGTGAGGGAACGCGGCGGCTGCGCGTGGCGCCGGCGGTAGTTCCCGCGGGCATCGGTGCCCTTGGGCTGGGGCAAGAGGGGATCGGGTGGGAGGGACGAGACGCGGATCGTCGCCGGCGGGAGTCGGGGAAGGGGAAGGCAAGTTGGGAGAGGGGAGAGGCTTGGGTCTTGGGGCTTGAGTCTTGGGGAAGGCAAGAGGCAAGAGGCAAGAGGCAAGAGGCAAGAGGCAAGAGGCAAGAGGCACGAGGCACGAGGCAAGAGTTGGGGAGGCTTGGGCTTGGCGAAAGCCCGTGCACGGGCGGGGGAGTTCCCGGCCTTTCGGCTGGGTCGCCGGCGGGCGCTGGTGAGGCGCTCGGGGCGAGACGAGACGGTGAGGCTTCGAGACTTCGAGGCATCAGGATGTGCTCGGGGCCTGCC
>JAFLCM010000095.1 GCA_017303565.1 Planctomycetota bacterium | reverse complement strand
TTGACTGACCGTATTAATCTCGTTTCTCGTGAAAACCTGACAGGCATGATGGTTATTCGTGCTTTTAATATGGAAGGTTTTGAAGAGAATCGCTTTCACCCAGACCACCGTCGCCAAAATCAACATGTACGTCTCCCTTCCTCACCACAAGAAGGGCACGCACATGAGCCGGTTCCTCGAGGTCCTCAACGAATACGCCCGGCCCCTCACCCCCGCCTGCATCGGCACCGTCGCCCGTGAAATCAAGGAGCGACTCGAAGCCGAAGAAGCCCACCTCGAGATCACCTTCACCTACTTCATCGAGAAGCACGCCCCCGTCACCGCCGCCCGCGGCCTGATGGACTACCAGGTCACCTTCCGCGCCACCGCCAACGGCGTCACCGACTTCGTCATGGGCGTCCGTGCCCCCGCCGCCAGCCTCTGCCCCTGCTCCAAGGAAATCAGCCGCTACGGCGCCCACAACCAGCGCTGCGAGATCGAGGCCGCCGTCCGCTTCGACGGCGACCTCTGGATCGAGGACCTTGTCACCATCCTCGAATCCGCCGCCAGCAGCCCCGTCTACGCCGTCCTCAAGCGCCCCGACGAGAAGTACGTCACCGAGGCCGCCTTCGACAACCCCAAGTTCGTCGAGGACATCGTCCGCGACCTCGCCGTCTCCCTCGAAAAGCACCCGCAGATCCGCTCCTACTCGATCTCCAGCGAGAACTTCGAGAGCATCCACAGCCACAACGCCTACGCCCAGATCTCCCGCGTCATCCGGGCCTGAACGTCCCGCTCCAAGTGGCGCCGCTCCTGGTGGCGCCGGTCTCTGACCGGTGCGGACGCTCCTGGTGGCGCCGGTCTCTGACCGGTGCAGACGCTCCTGGTGGCACCGGTCTCTGACCGGTGCGGACGCTCCTGGTGGCGCCGGTCTCTGACCGGTGCGGACGCTCCTGGTGGCGCCGGTCTCTGACCGGTGCGGACGCTCCTGGTGGCGCCGGTCTCTGACCGGTGCGAACGCTCGTGGTGGCGCCGGTCTCTGACCGGTGCGAACGCTCGTGGTGGCGCCGGTCTCTGACCGGTGCGAACGCTCGTGGTGGCGCCGGTCTCTGACCGGTGCGAACGCTCGTGGTGGCGCCGGTCTCTGACCGGTGCGGACGCTCTTGGTGGCACCGGTCTCTGACCGGTGCGGACGCTCTTGGTGGCACCGGTCTCTGACCGGTGCGGACGCTCTTGGTGGCACCGGTCTCTGACCGGTGCGGACCCTGGGTCGCGACTGCCGCTTCCCTAAGACCCAAGAAGCGAAAGCGTCTCCGCCCGACGATCATCACCCCGCCGGTGCAGCCCCCGCCCCCCAGCCGTCGATAATGATGCCCGGACAGGCCCTCCCGGCTGTCGCACGCGCATGGGCATCGCCACCGCCATCCCGAGCATGTTCCTGCGCCGCCTGCTGCTGCTCGGCAGCGGCTTCGTCGTCTGCTGCCTCGTCCTGCTCGTCCAGTCGTACCGCCTCACCGTCGCCCAAGGCGCCGCCCACCTCGACAAGGCCGAGAGCCGCCTGCTCCTCGAAAAGTGGACGCCCACCGTCCGCGGCCGAATCCTCGACCGCAAGGGCCGCGTCCTCGCCGCCGACCGGCCCGGCTTCGACGTTATGGTCGCCTATCCCGTCATCAGCGGCGAGTGGGCCTACGACCAGGCCGTGCGCCAGGCCCGCCGCGACAACCGCGCCGAGTGGTTCAAGACCAACGCCAAGCGCCGCGACGAACTCGCCCGCGCCGTCCTCCCGCAGTACGAAGCACGCCAGCGCGAGGTCTGGGTCCGTCTCGCCCGCGCCCTCGGCGAAACCACCGAAGAACTCGAACGCCGCCGCAACGTCGTCCGCGAGAAAGTCCAGCGCACCGTCTCCACCACCAAACTCCGCTGGCTCGAGGATCGCGTCGAACGCTTCGGCACCCTCAACGACCGCGGCGAAGAGATGACCATCCGCGACGTCGACCGCCCCGTCGCCGCCGAGAAAGACGCCTACCCCATCGCCACCGGTGCGAGCCAGGACAAACTCTTCGAACTCCGCCGCATCGAGAGCGAACTCCCCGGCGTCGAGGTCGTCGAGACCGCCGTCCGCACCTACCCCTACGAGTCGATGCTCGTCACCATCGACCGCGCCAACTTCCCCGCGCCCCTCAAACGCGACCTCCCCGACCAGTTCGTCGTCCAGGTCAAGGGCGTCGCCACCCACATCCTCGGATGGATGCGCGGCATCCAGGCCGAGGACCTCCCCACCCAGCCCCGCAAAGACCCCACCACAGGCGAACTCAACCGCGCCCGCTTCATGGACCGCGACCAGGTCGGCGCCGGCGGCGTCGAGGAGTCCATGGAACGCGCCCTCCGCGGCCTCCGCGGCGTCCGACGCGAGCACCTCGACACCGGCGAAAAGGAAGTCGAACCCGCCCAGCCCGGCAAGGACGTCGAACTCACCATCGACATCAATCTCCAGAGCCGCGTCCACGCCCTCATGACCCCCGAGTCCGGCTTCGGCGCGCTCCAGCCCTGGCACCTCAGCCCCCTCGCCGACCAGCGCCCCGCCTTCCCCGTCGGCACGCCCCTCAACGGCGCCGCCGCCGTCCTCGACATCGAGACCGGCGAGGTCCTCGCCCTCGTCACCACCCCCAGTTTCACCCGCGACCAGCTCCAGGAAGACCCCAAGAGCGTCTGGAGCGACCCCATCAACGCGCCGTTCATCAACCGCGCCGTCGCCAAGCCCTACCCGCCCGGCTCGATCGTCAAGCCGCTCATCCTCACCTCCGCCGTCACCCAGGGCGTCCACTCGCTCAGCCACCTCATCGAGTGCACCGGACACCTCTACCCCGACAAACCCACCATGTACCGCTGCTGGATCTTCAAGCAGCACCACGGCGAGACCCACACCGGCTACTTCAACGGCCCGCTCAACCCGCGCCAGGCCCTCGCCGCCTCCTGCAACATCTACTTCTTCACCCTCGGCCGCGCCCTCGGCGTCTCCGGCACCCAGAAGTGGTACTCCGCCTTCGGCGTCGGGCGACCCTTCAACCTCGGCATCGGCCACGAGTGGCCCGGCAGTGTCCTCAAGAAAGCCGCGATCAACGGCAGGGTCGAGCCCGTCCAACTCCAGGACGCCATCTTCCTCGGCATCGGTCAGGGCCCCATCGACTGGACGCCCCTCCACGCCGCCGACGCCTACGCCACCATCGCCCGCGCCGGCACCCGCCTCGTCCCCCGCGTCGTCCGCGACGCGCCCGTCGTCGCCGAGGACCTCCGCCTCGACCACGCCGCCTGCGACGCCGCCCTCGAAGGCCTCTACGACGCCGTCAACGACATGGACAACGGCACCGGCAGCCGCATCACCATCGACGGCGCCAAGATCGCCATGTTCAACCACCCGGACCTCGACGTCCGCGGAAAGACCGGCACCGCCGCCGCCCCCAAGCTCTTCGCCGACACCGACGACGACGGCGACAAGGAAATCGCCCGCGAGGGCGACCACTCCTGGTACGTCGTCATGGTCGGCCCCAAGGGCAAGTCCCCGCGCTACGTCATCTCCACCGTCATGGAGTACGCCGGCAGCGGCGGCCGAGTCTCCGGCCCCATCGTCAACCAGATCATCTGGGCGCTCAAGGCGGAGGGCTACCTGTGAGCCGCGCCGGAGAATGGGCGATGAGCGCCCGCGCCCCCCGCAACCCCGGCGCCGACGACGTCGTCCGCCTCCGCGTCCAGGGACGCCTCGCCATCCTCCACTCCGGCTGGCTGGTCGTCTTCGCCACCGTCGCCCTCTGCGCCGTCGGCGTCTACTGCATCCACATCGCCTCGGCCCTCCGTCCCGACGGCCTCGCCCCCGACGCGCGCAAGCAGATGCTCTTCGCCGCCGTCGGCCTCGTCGTCGCCCTCGCCTGCGCCGTCCCGCACTACCGCTGGTGGCTCTGGCTCACCTGGCCCCTCGCCGCCCTGAGCGTCATCCTGCTCGCCGTCCTCATCCTCCCCGGCGTGCCCGCGAGCCTCGTCACGCCCCGCAACGGCGCCCGCCGCTGGATCGACCTCGGCGCCTTCGACCTCCAGCCCGCCGAGATCGCCAAGATGGCGTACGTCCTCGCCACCGCCGCCTATCTCCGATACCGCAGCAACCACCGCACCCTGCTCGGACTCGTCCCGCCCGCGATCATCGTCCTCGTCCCCATGGCCCTCATCGTCGCCGAGCCCGACCTCGGCTCGAGCCTCCTGTTCCTGCCCGCACTCGTCGCCATGCTCGTCGCCGCCGGCGCGAAACTCCGGCACCTCATCGCCGCCAGCAGCCTCGGCGTCGTCATGGCCGCCATCGTCGCCATCGCCAGCCTCTTCTTCGCCTCCAAGGGCGAGTACCCCCTGCTCCGCAAGCACCAGGTCGACCGCATCCAGGCCGTCCTCGACATGGCCTCCGGCGACGACCGCTTCGCAGACGACCGCGGCTTCCAGGGTCGCCAGGCCGTCACACTCGTCGGCGCCGGCGGGTGGGCCGGACACACCGACGACCGCAGCCGCGCCCTCATCCATTTCTCCAAACTCCCCGAAGCACGCAACGACATGATCTTCGCCGTCTTCGCCAACCGCTTCGGCTTCGTCGGCGTCGCCGGCCTGCTCGCCCTCTACGCCCTCTGGGTCATCGGAGCCCTCTGGGCCGCCGCACGCTGCAAGGACGCCTTCGGACGCCTCGTCGTCGTCGGTTTCGTCGCCATCACCGCCACCCAGGCCCTCATCAACCTCGGCGAGACCATGGGCATCCTCCCCATCACCGGCATGACCCTCCCCTTCGTCTCATACGGCGGATCGAGCCTCCTCATCGCCTTCGCCATGGTCGGCATCATCTTCTCGATCGCCATGCGCCGCCCCGAGCACTTCTGGCGCGAGTCCTTCGAGTTCGACGACGATTGAACCCCTTCCCGCGGGCCGCTCCCATACCGGCACCGGGGTGAAACCCGGGACCCCTCATCCCCAATCACCCGCCGGAGAGCCACCATGAACCACCGCCCCCCGTCCGTCATCCGCGAGTCCGCCCAGCGCCTCGGCCCCGTCACCGCGGGCCTGTACGGCGCCATCCTCGCCGGCTGCGCCTCCACCTCCGGCTGCGGCGGCACCCCCTTCGAATCACGCCGCGCCGAAGTCCTCACCGCCCCCGCCGAAACCGCCTTCACCCTCGAGAACACCGTCGGCGACGTCCGCGTCGTCGCCGATCCATCCGCCACCTCCGTCCGCATGGAGGTCATCCGAATCGGCAAGGGCTCCACCCAGCAGAAGGCCGCCGAAGCCGTCGAGGAACTCCGCTTCGAACTCATCGACACCCCCGGCAACGAGGGCGTCGTCGTCAAGACCGTCCAGCCCAAGTCCACCTGGGCCGCCGGCAAGCAGCACGCCGCCGAGTGGGTCATCACCGCGCCCCCGGCACCCGCATCGTCGTGAGCGACGATGTCGGCAACGTCACCATCGTCGGCTTCGAGAACGCCGTCTCCGCACGCACCGACGTCGGCGACCTCCGCCTCGCCGGCATCTCCGGCCCCGTCACCGCCTCCTCCGATGTCGGCGACGTCCACATCAACACCGCCGGCGCCGTCGACGCCTCCAGCGACGTCGGCAACGTCCACATCGAACTCTTCGGCGCCGCGCCCGTCCCGGTGAAGGCCGTCTCCAACGTCGGCAACGTCCACGTCGTCCTCCCGCCCTCTTGGGCCGGCACCGTCGACGCCCGGACCGACGTCGGCTCCCTCTCCGCCTCCGCCCCCGGCATCGCCACCCGCCCCGACCGCAACGGCTCCGGCGGCGCGATCGCCGGCAGACTCGGCGACAACTCCGCCGCCACCCTCACCGCCCGCGCCGACGTCGGAAACCTCAGCGTCGATGTCCGCCAGGTCGCCCGCGCCGCCGACTGACACCCCGCGTACCGCGTACCCTCACGGGATGCCCGAACACGCGACCCCGCACCACCAGCCCCGCGAGCCGCTCGCCTTCCGCACCGACCTCCCGCCCCTCCCGCCCCCCGCGGGTTTCGCGGAACAGGCCGCGGCCCTCGGCGTCGAGTTCGAGCCCGGAGACACCGAGCAACTCGGCCGCTACCTCGCCGCGCTCATCCACGCCAACACGCTGATGAACCTCACCGCCGTCGACGATGCCGACGCCGCCTGGTCGCGCCACGTCCTCGACTCGCTCACCCTCCTCCCGCTCCTGAGCGAACTCGAAGCCGGCGCGTCCGTCATCGACGTCGGCAGCGGTGGGGGGCTTCCCGGCATCCCGCTCGCCATCTGCCTCCCGCACCTCCGATTCACCCTGCTCGAGGCCACCGCCAAGAAGGCCGCCTTCCTCTCCGCCGTCACCGCCGGCCTGAGCCTCGAAAACACCGCCGTCCTCACTGCCCGTGCCGAGGAAGCCGGCCAGGACCACCACGAGCACCGCGAGCGCTACGACGCCGCCGTCGCCCGCGCCGTCGGCCCCGTGAGCGTCATCGCCGAGATCACCATCCCCTTCGTCAAGCCCGAGACCGGCCGCGTCCTGCTCATCAAGGGCCAGAAGGCCGACGACGAACTCGCGGAAGCCAAGGCCGCGCTGCACCTCCTCCACGCCCACCACGCCGGAACCATCGACACACCCACCGGGCGCATCGTCGTCCTAGAAAAACCGCGCAAAACCCCCCGCGCTTACCCCCGCGCCCCCGGCGAGCCCAAGCGCCGCCCCCTCGGCGCGTGAACACCGCCGTGGACCCCGCCCCGTCCATCCCGGCGACCGACACGCCCACCATCGATGCGCTCTTCGCGCCAGCCGGCCCCGTCGCCGCCCGCTTCGGCCCCGACTTCGAGCCACGCCCCCAGCAGCTCGAGATGGCCCGCGCCGTCGCCCGCGCCCTCGAATCCCGCTCCCGCCTGCTCGTCGAGGCCGGCACCGGCGTCGGCAAGTCCTTCGCCTACCTCCTCCCCGCCGTCCAGCGCATCGTCGCATCCGCCGGAGCGGAGCGCGTCGTCGTCGCCACCAACACCATCGCCCTGCAGGAACAACTCCTCAACAAGGACGTCCCGCTCCTCCAGTCCGTCTTCAACCCCGAAAGCTGGGACGACCCCGAGCGCTCGCCCGCCGTCCGCGCCGCCTTCGTCCCCGAACTCGTCAAGGGCCGCGGCAACTACCTCAGCATCCGCCGACTGAAACTCGCCTCCGAGCGACAGGACCGCCTCTTCGCCGACGCCGCCCTCAAACGCACCCTCCACGCCGTCGAGGACTGGGCCTACCACACCGCCGACGGCACCCTCGCCTCGCTCCCCCAGCTCGAACGCCCCGCCGTCTGGGACCGCGTCCAGTCCGACACCGGCAACTGCATGGGCCGGCGCTGCCCGTCCTACGAGCAGTGCTTCTACCAGACCGCCCGTCGCCGCATGGAGCGTGCCAACCTGCTCATCTGCAACCACGCGCTCTTCTTCTCCGACCTCGCCCTCCGCGCCCGCGCCGTCGGCTTCCTCCCGCCCTACGACCACGTCATCCTCGACGAGGCCCACGCCGTCGAGGACTCCGCCGCCGAGTTCTTCGGCGTCACCCTCTCCGAGAGCCGCGTCAAGCACCTTCTCAGCGGTCTCTTCAACCCGGCGAAGGGCAAGGGCCTCGTCCCCGCGCTCCGCAGCGTCACCGACGAATCCGCCCGCGACGCCGCCGTCCGCGCCGTCATGGAGGCCGACGCCTCGTCGCGCGACTATTTCGAGAAAGTCGTCACCCTCTGCTCGGGCCGCCGCGGCGCCGTCCGCGTCCCCAACCTCGCCGCCGGGCAGACCACCATCTTCGACAACCACCTCACCCCCGCCTTCAAGACCCTCGCCCTCGCCCTCAAGAACATCAAGGGCGCCCTCAGCGCCGAGGAAGACAAGTACGAGGTCAACGCCTTCATCGACCGCGCCGAAACCACCGCCGACGCCGCCGAGATCCTCTGTGAGCAGCAGTTCGACGGCTTCGCCTACTGGGCCGAGTGCTCCACCCCCGACGACACCGCCCGCGGCTTCGGCGTCCGCGCCACGCTCGCCTGCGCCCCCATCGAGGTCGCACCCATCCTCAAGGAGCACCTGTTCTCCCAGAAGATCAGCGTCGTCCTCACCAGCGCCACCCTCACCACCTCCAGGGCCAGCTTCGACCACGCCGCCGCCCGGATGGCGCGCATGACAGAATAAAACTCGAGGTCTTCTTCCACCTTGGTTTTTTTGCGGATTCCGGCGGTATCGATCAGGATGAACTCTTTTCCAAATTTCT
>JAFLCM010000094.1 GCA_017303565.1 Planctomycetota bacterium | reverse complement strand
AGGACGACCGAGAGTGCACGGGCAGTTAGTTCCAACGCTGAAAACGGCAAATCGCTGAAGGGACGGATGACCCACCAGCGACACGGAAGGCGAGACGCGACCACGGAGGTGCAATCGCGGAGTCTCTCGGCCACCACTCCTATCGCCGAGTAAATAGAGCATGCTGTTGCGTGTCGTTGCGCAATCGCGCTCTCTGGTCGAACCTCGGTTCGCCGAACCGAACACCACCGACAAGCCTGTCACGGAGAACCGCGCGTCATCTGTGAAAGCCCGCGCACTGCTCCGATCTGCGTGGAGCCCGAGTCGCCTGACGCCAGAGAGATTCCACCAACAGCCGAGGGCATAGTCGGAAGCCAGGCCTTCGGTGCGGACGACGAGATGGGGCAGCCATTGGCGCAGCATCATGCGGAAGGTCGTGCGCCATTATCGGCCAAGCATGGCTGAGGCGGTTTGCGTGCCCATGCGCAACTGCGCACTCGGGGCTTGGGTCAGTTCACGAGGCCCGACTCGTGCGCCAGGGCGGTCAGCCGGGTGCGGTCATTGATTCTGAGATCTCGCATGAGGCGGAGCACGTGCCGCTCCACAGTGCGGATCGAGAGGTGCATGGCCTCGGCCATCTCGCCATTGGTCATGCCCTTGCCGATGGAGCGGAGTACCTCGATCTCGCGCGATGTGAGGGCGGACAGCAGTGTCCTCGCTCCGCCCCGTGCGCTCCCACCCCTTGCCAGCCGGTCCGCGACAGCCTCGGAGTAGACCCGCTCTCCGATGAGTACGAGGGCCAGAGACTTGAGTAGGGTCTCGGGCGGGTCGCTCTTGAGCAGGTAACCGGAGGCCCCGCCGCGCACGGCTGCCTCGATGACCGCATCGCGGCAGAACGCTGTCAATACCACAATCCGCGTGCACGGGCTGGCGGACTTGACATCGACCATCGCCCCCAAGGCGTCCCGCCCGGGCATCTCGACATCCATGAGCAGCACATCGGGCTGTCGCTCGCGGCAAAGGTTGATCGCCGACTGGGCATCGCCGACGCAGCCCACGACTGAGAATCCCCCCGCGGTCTCCAGGTGTGCCCGCAAACCCTGGCGGAGCACGGGGTGATCATCGGCGATGACGACGGTGGAGCGCGTAGTCATGGAGCGCCCTCGGCACGCACGATCAGGCGAATGACGAAGGTGGATCCGTTGGCCTGGGTAGACTCATAGGCGATCGATGCACCGAACTGCTCCAGCAACCGCGCGGCAATCGCCAACCCAAGACCCGAGCGGTACGAACGTGTGCTGGTGCTGAACCCGGGCTCGAACACTCGGGCCCGCAGCGATTCAGGGATACCCGGGCCGTCATCTCGCACGCGGACTTCGACCATCGCCCTTTCATCGACAGTCGCGTGCTCCGCCGAGACGTGGATGTGTCCCTCGCCGCTCATCGCGTCCGCGGCGTTCATCAGCAGGTTCCGCACCACCTGCTCCAGCCCCAGAGGGTGGGTCATAACCTCCGGCAGGTCCAGGGCGACCTCGGTGCTGACGCGAACCCCCGGCGGCAGGGCACTGGCCAAGCGCGCCACTGTCTCGGGCAGCCAGGGATAGAGCGAATGCGCGACGGCGCAGCCTTTCTCCGGTCCGGCGTAGAGGTCCAGCAGCGCGGCCGCCAACACCCGAGCCTCGCGGAGCACCTCTATCGCCTTCGCGGCGTGCGAATCGGTCGGGCCGGGGCCGTGGGACGCATCCTGCTTGATGTGGAGCGACGCGGCGTAGAGCAGGCTATTGAACTCGTGGGCCACGCCCGCGGCGACGGTCGCCGCCGCCTCGCGCTCCGCGGCGATGCGGGCAAGCTCGGCGGCCTGCTTGCGTTCGGTGACGTCCACATGGCAACCGAGAAACCGGGCCGCCCGCCCGTCGGCATCGCGGAGGATCTCGCCTCTGGCGTAGATCCAGCGCCAGGAACCATCCCGATGCCGCATCCGGAACTCGACTGTGTGCGGCTCACGTGGATCCGCCAGATGAGCCCGGACTCGCGCGAGCGTCGGGGCAAGGTCATCAGGATGGACGCGCCGTTCCCATTCGCTGAAGTCGTCGGAGATCTCATCGTCGCTATAGCCGAGCTGACTCTTCCACTCGCGCGAGAACCGGACTTTGTTGGTGGTCAGGTCCCAATCCCAAAGACCGATGTTGGAGGCACGGACCATCAGTTCGATGTTGGCCGCCGCGTCGGCCAAGCGCGCCTCCATCCGCTTGCGAGCGTCGATATCCTCAATCACGGAGATGAAGAACAGCGGCTTGCCCTGTTCACCCTCCCTTGGTCCATCCTGGCGCACGAGCGACACATTGACGTTTTCCCAGACAAATACGCCATCGCCGCGGCGGTAGCGCTTCTCCACGAGGTAGGAACTGATCTCCCCTGCGAGCGAGCGCCGCACGTAACCCAGCTCGGTACAAATGTCATCTGGGTGAGTGATGGCCTGGGACGTGGTGGCCAGCAGTTCCTTACGCGAGTAGCCAACGAATGAGCACAATCGCGCGTTCACATCCATCCAGCGGCCGTCGGTATCGATTTGGGCCACGCCCACGGCCGCCTGCTCGAAAATGGCACGGAAGCGGTCGACGCTCACACGCAGGGCCGCACGGGTACGCAACTGCTCCGCGTGTCCCTCGTGCAGTTCTCGGTTGGCAGCCTCGAGTTGCAGGACCTTCTGCTCCACCTTGCGGACGAGGACCTCGCCAAACTCCTCGTTCCGGGTTCTCAGATCCGCTGCTGGATCCTGCGTCGGCTGCAACCTGCCCTGCGCGGCTGCTGCGAGCACTGAGCGGATGCTGACCATGAAGGGTTCGGGTTCGGCGGGCTTGACGATGAATGCACTAGCGCCAAGGTCCAGTGCGAGCTTCTCATCCTTAGGCTCGGTGTACGTCGCCGTGTACACGACGAAAGGGATCGACCTGAGCCGCTCGTCGGCTTTCCAGTGCGCCAGCAAGGTGTACCCGTCCATCACCGGCATCAGTAGGTCGGAGATGACCAGATCGGGCGGACGCTGGCGAGCCTTGGACAAGGCCTCTGCCCCATGGCGGGCTTCATCCACCTCGCAGCCGTTCCCCTCGAGCATGACCCGAAGCAGGTAGAGGTTCTTGGCATGGTCATCGACGATGAGAACGCGAATCATGGGGTGTGCCCCATCGCAACCGGCTCGAGTGGGGGGAGAGAACGCTCAACCTCGGCCGCGAACCTCTCGGGATCGATCGGCTTCTCAAGATACCCTTGCGCTCCTGCGGCCATGATCCGCTCCCGATCGCCGAACATGACCACGCCGATGCCCGCCTGCACGGTCAACGCCGCGACGATGCCGAGGATGAACCACGAGGTGCGGCGGGGGCTCGGTCGATCATTTGCCATGCCGCGAATAGTATCGCCGCACAGTTTTGCTCATTGTGGAGTAGCGGCATCTCCGCTGAGTCGCCCACCGATATGGCGAGCAGCGTGTGCACGGGGCCAGGGAAGCATGCGGTGACGGCGAGATGGAACTCAGGGTACGGTGTCCGAAGTGGGCTGGCAGAAGCTCCCTTACCACCGCCCGCCACGATCTGATTGCGTGTCCCTACGCAATGTGCCCTCCCCGGACACACCACAGGACCGCTCGCCCGCCCGGCGGCCCGATGACTGTCGTATGGCGGCGATTCTCATCGTGGACGACATGCCGATCTTCCGCGAACCCATCGAGGTGGTGCTGCGGGGTGAAGGATTCGAGACCGCAACGGCGTCGAACGGCAAGGAGGCACTCGCCGCAATGGCGGTCGCCAGACCCGACCTGGTGCTTCTCGACTTGGGCATGCCGGTGATGGATGGCCTGTCATGTTTGCGACACATGCGCGCGACTCAGCGGTTCAAGTCTACGCCGGTGATCATTCTCTCGGCGGAGTCGGACCGCGTTCACATCACCGAGGCCGTCAAACTGGGAATCACTGGCTACCTGCTCAAGTCGGGCTTCTCGCTCAAGGCAATGCTGGAGAAGGTTCGAGCCACGTTCTCGCCTACCACGGCAGCTCCGAAGACTGCCTCGCATGCGCCGCTCGCGGTGGTGGGTCCACCCCGGACTCGGTTCGCGTCCCCGTTACCGTCCGCCACCTCCACGCCCGTCGCGCCCGCCATCCCCAACCACGCACCGCCCGCCGTCGCGTCGGTCCGCACCGGGCAGAACATTGCCGCCCGGGCGCCTTCTGACAGCGAACGAGAGAACGCCGCCGCGACTGACTTCAAGTCCCTCAAGCCAATCCTGACCCGCTCAGACCTCATGGAGCGTCTCAAGGCGTGCGAGGAGCTCAAGGGCTTTTCACCGACGGTGTCTCAGGTTCTCAAGATCACGGCAAGTCCCAACAGTTCGCTCGAGGCCGTGTCAAAGGCAGTGCGGCAGGACCAGGCGATGGCACTCAAGATCCTCAAGCTGGCGAACTCATCTGTGTACTCACGCGGCGACCGCGTTGACACAATCCAACAGGCTATTCTTCGAATCGGAATGCAGAGCATCCGACAGGCAGTGCTCAACGTCGGCGTCGTCGAGCGATTCAGCTCACCAGCATTTAGGGAGCACGTCAGCACCGCCCATTTCTGGGAGCATTCGATCGCCTGCGGGATCATCGCTGCGGAGATCGCGCACGCCATGGACGGCAAAGAGGCGGACTCGGCGTTCACGAGCGGGCTGCTTCACGACTTGGGAAGGGTCATTTTCGCCGAAGCACTTGGGGACCGATACATCGGGGTGATTGAAACCGCCCGTCGCCTCAATGTGCCGCTTGAGCTCGTCGAGACCCGGATGCTGCTCCTGAATCACGCAGATGTGATGGACCGCCTGCTGAATGCCTGGAAGTTTCCGAGGCACTTGGTGGAACCGATCATGTACCACCATCTCTCGGCGGGAAGCGTTCGGGGCGTCGCGCCGACGCGGATGCCCGAGATTCTGCGGCTGGGCCTGGCCAATCGGCTCGCTCATGCCATGTTGCTTGGTACGAGCGGCAACGAAACAATCTACCCTACGGAGGAGCATTGCCGCGCGCTGAACATCGCTCCTGCCACCATCCGTGCAATCGGAGAATCAGCGCGACAGCAGACAGACGACACCAAGTATGCCCTCATGTCGCACGCAGCGTGCCAAGCATGGCCCCGCCGTTCGGAGCAACTCCGAGCCACTTTGACCGCACCGTTCAGACCTGTGTACATAAGCGCTGCCCCGGAGATTGACGCTTTTCGGATCTTCTGCAACGAGCTGGCTGGCCCCAGAACCGAGGAGCCACCGAATGTGGCGGTCGTGCATATTGCCTCAGCGAAGGAACGCAGGCTTCTCGGCGAGCGGCTGATTGCGGCAGAACGTGACGCGGCTGTCCAGCCGTTGCCGCTTCTCATGCTCTCACCTGCAGGACAGACCACGCTCGATTCTGGCATCATCGGTGGTCGACGGTGCACGACTGTCGGCACTCCGGCCGCCGTGCATCATGTGATTGCTGCCGCCTCTACCTTGCTGCGCACGACGGGTGAGCGAGAGGCGGCCTAACAGGCCGTTGAAGAACTAACCCAGAGGGCGCAACCGCAAGAGGCGGCGGCGCGAACAGTTGGGGATGAAGGGCACACCCGATCGTCAAGCGGTCGTCTACCACGCTTTCCACGTCGAAGACCTGATCGAGGCGGGCCATCCGCTGCGGCCGATCAAGCGGATGGTGGACCGGGCGCTGGCGGACCTGTCGCGCACCTTCCGGGCGGCGTACAGCGATCGCGGTCGGGCGGGCGTCCCGCCCGAGACGCTGCTCAAGGCCATGCTGCCGCAGCGCCTCTACACGATCCGCTCCGAGCGGGTGCTGTGCCGACGGCTGAACACCGACCTCCTGTTCCGCTGGTTCCTCGATCTCCAGCCGTCGGACGACGTGTTCGTCCACTCGGTGTTCACGCATGATCCGGCGTCATGCACATGAACGCCCCCGGGTCTCACCGCTCGGGGGCGTTCGCTTTGGAGCGCCTGGCAAATGGCAGCGTCGCAACCAGCCAGCCGGTGGACGAACCGCCACACGACTCATCGCCGACTCGGCGCACCACTCAGCACCGTTTGCGCGTGGACTCGCGAACGCGCTCCTGGGCCGCCGGACTTGCGAGCCTATTCGACTCAGAGCGCTTCCAGGCTGTCTCGATGGAATCCGCGGAAACCGGAGGGTTGCCGTCGGCCTCCCCATGATCGACTTCCACGACGCCGATCCGGCGGGCAGCCGTGGTCGCCTGGCGTCGAAATGCCGCATGGCGGCACCGGATCGCGACCGTTGCCGAGTTCATCGGGTCGCGGCGTCGGCCTGTCCTCCAGCCCAAAAATTGCGTCGGCCGCCGGATGATGAAGCGGCGCCGCACGCGGTGGGTCGCATCAACCGAGCGGGTTACCGGCACGCGGGACAATCGAGTCCTACCATGTCTCGATTCGCTTTCGGGCCTCCCTTGCACATGGAGCACTCTTGCAGAAGAACATCCACCTGCCACGGCTGATTCAGGGCGGAATGGGCGTCGGAGTGTCGTCGTGGACATTGGCACGCGAGGTCGCGAGGTCCGGCCAGCTCGGCGTCGTGTCGGGGACCGCACTCGACACGCTCTTGGTCCGCCGTCTTGCCCTCGGAGATCCCGGCGGACACATGCGACGCGCCCTCGAAGCTTTCCCGGTTCCGCGGATCGCCCAGCGCGTGCTTGCTCGGTACTTCAAGCCCAACGGTTCAACCCGTACGCCCGAGGCCCAGCCGCAGCCTCTCGCGACCGGACAGTCCGATCTGGATAGCGCCGGGCCGAGCGAACACCGCGCCGACGCGACCACGAGCCCGCGAAGCCGCTTCCGGCTCTTGCCTCTGCCCCGAGCCACCCTCACCCCCGAGCGCGAGTGGCTGCTTGTCCTGGCAAACTTCGCCGAGGTGTACCTCGCCAAGGAAGGTCATCCCGGCATGGTCGGGATCAACTACCTGCACAAGATCCAGTTCCCGCTCTTGCCCAGTCTGTACGGCGCAATGCTCGCCGGCGTTGACGCGGTCCTGATCGGCGCAGGCATTCCGGCCGACATCCCCGCCGTGCTGGATCGCTTCAGCCGCGGCGAATCCGCATCCATCACCCTGGACGTGCTCGGGGCCGGTCCAGAGCGTCACGCTCAGACGTTCAGCCCGGTCGCACTGTGGACCCCCGTCTCGCGCGATCCCACGCCGTCGCCTCGCCGCCCTCGCTTCCTCGCGATCATCTCGTCGGTGACGCTCGCGAAGGCCCTGCTGAAGAAGTCCCCCGGCGGCGTCGACGGCTTTGTCGTCGAGGCGCCCATCGCCGGCGGCCACAACGCACCCCCCCGCGGCCCACAACAGTTGAGCGTCCGAGGCGAGCCCGTGTACGGGCCCCGTGACGACGTGAACCTGGCGGAACTGGCCACGCTGGGCGTCCCCTTCTGGCTGGCCGGCGGATACGCGTCACGCGAGAAGTTCCGTTCCGCCCTGGCCGCCGGCGCCCACGGCGTGCAACTCGGTACCGTGTTCGCGTTCTGCGACGAGTCGGGGCTTGAACCCGATCTGCGTCGGCGATTCCTCGCCGACGTACTCCGCGACGAGGGAAGGGTCCATACCGACCCGAGCGCCTCGCCCACCAGCTTCCCCTTCAAGGTGGCCACACTCGCGGGCACGCTGTCCGACGACGCCATCTACGCCCAGCGCCCCCGGCTGTGCGACCTCGGCTACCTCCGCCGCGCCTATCGCAAGGACGACGGCACGCTCGACTATCGCTGCCCCGGAGAGCCCGTCGCGGAATACGTCCGCAAGGGGGGAAGAGTCGATGACACCGTTGGCCGCAAGTGCCTCTGCAACGCGCTGATCGCCAACCTGGGTCTGGGACAGCAACGAAGCGACGGATACGAAGAACTGCCCCTCCTGACCGCGGGCGATGACTTGGCGTGCATCAAGCCGTTCATCTCGTCCGAGCGATTGCGATACCACGCACGCGACGTCATCGAGTCAATCCTCGAGCCCGCCTGACACGCTCCTCGCCACGAACCGAAAGTCGAGCATGTCTCCCGGTGCCTGCAGCGACCAGACGCGGATTGGCAGCGCCCGGCCTCGCGCGGCCCGATCATGCAAACAGACAGGTGCGCGGCATCTCTCCCGTGAGAGGCCGACGATCCGCCCGCGGCGCGCCGACGCCGCGGGCGGCTGGGCGGGCTTCCGGCGCAGCTGACCCGGATCGCTGAGCGTTTCGGCGCCGCGTAGGTTGGGAGCGAACGCACC
>JAFLCM010000093.1 GCA_017303565.1 Planctomycetota bacterium | reverse complement strand
CGGATGCCCGGAAGCGGGGCGGGGATTGGGCTTTCTGGGGGTTTTCCTGACGGTTCAGCGGGGGTAAAGCGGTTTGGGCCGAATCCGGTAAGGCCCTCTTGACGTTTGGCGGGTGATCGTTAGTATGATGGTGGCAGGAGACGCCCCATGGACAGCGAAGCCAGCGACGAGGACGACATCGCCCCACCCCGCCGGTAGCCCGCCGCGCCGAATGATGCGCGGCGGAGGTTCGCGTCCGAGTATTCCAGATCAGACCCGCTTGGCGTGATCCTCGTTCGAGGACGCGCGATCGCGGGCGAGGGCCTTCGGGCCTCGCCGGCGGTGACGGGCGGGGATCCGAGTCAGCACCCCCTCGCCCCGCGACGGACCGGTTCAACGGCCCCGGGTCGTGGTCGAAGAAGCAAGCACCCGTTTTTCTTTCGAGAGGCCCCCAATGGCTGTCAGCAAAGAACTCCTTCACACCCGCAACATCGGTATCTGCGCCCACATCGACGCCGGCAAGACCACGGTCTCCGAGCGCATCCTGTTCTACACGGGCAAGAACTACAAGATGGGCGAGGTGCACGAGGGCACCGCGACCATGGACTTCCTGCAGGAAGAGCAGGAGCGCGGCATCACCATTCAGTCCGCGGCGACGACCTGCCCGTGGACCAAGGACGGGATCGAGTACCGGATCAACCTGATCGACACGCCCGGGCACGTCGACTTCACCATCGAGGTGGAGCGCTCGATGCGCGTCCTCGACGGCGCGGTGGCGGTCTTCGACGGCAAGGAGGGCGTCGAGGCGCAGTCCGAGACGGTGTGGCGTCAGGCCGACCGGTACAACGTGCCGCGCGTCTGCTTCATCAACAAGATGGACAAGATCGGTGCGGACTGGGAGTTCTCGTTCAAGTCGATCCGCGAGCGTCTGGGCGCGAACCCGATCGCGATGCAGATCTCGATCGGCACCGGCAACGAGCTGGCCGGCATCATCGACCTGGTGAAGATGCGGGCGTACTACTTCGACGCGTCCGAACTGGGCGCGAAGGTCGAGGAGCGCGACATCCCCGCCAACATGAAGGACATCGCCGAGCTGTACCGCCACGAGCTGGTGGAAGCCGCGACGCACTTCGACGACACGCTGCTGGAGAAGGTGCTGAACGAGCAGCCCCTGAGCGAGGCCGAGATCAAGAAGGCGATCCGCAAGGGCGTGTGCTCGCGTCAGTGCACCGCGGTCTTCTGCGGCGCGGCGCTGCGGAACATCGGCGTGCAGCTCCTGCTGGACGCGGTCGTTGACTACTTGCCCAGCCCCCTGGACAAGGAGAACGTGCAGGGCACCAACCCCAAGGACCCCGAGGAGAAGATGAACCGCCCGCACACCGCGGACGCCCCCTTCTCCGCGCTGGTCTTCAAGGTCGTGTCCGACACGCACGGCGACCTGACCTACATGCGCGTCTACTCGGGCAAGATCGGCAAGGGCGAGCGCGTGCTCAACCCCGGCAACGGCAAGCGCGAGATCATCAGCCGCATCTTCGAGATGCACGCCCAGAACCGCATCCCCCTCGAGGAGGTTTCGGCGGGCTCGATCGTCGCGGTCGTCGGCATCCGTGACTCGATCACCGGCGACACGCTGTGCTCGCCCGATCACCCCATTCTGCTCGAGCGGATGACCTTCCCCGAGCCCGTGATCAGCATGTCGATCGAGCCCAAGACCGCCGACGACAAGCGGAAGCTCTCCGACGCGCTGACCGTGATCCGCCGCGAGGACCCGTCGTTCCGCTCGAACTTCAACGAGGAGACCGGGCAGACCATCATCAGCGGCATGGGCGAACTCCACCTTGAGATCATCAAGAACAAGCTCGTCCGCGACATGAAGATCAACGTCGAGGTGGGTAAGCCGCGTGTCTCGTACCGCGAGACGATCACCGGCAGCGCGGAGTACGTCCGCGGCCTGTTCAAGAAGCAGACCGGCGGCCGCGGTCAGTTCGGCGACTGCACCATCAACATCGAGCCGTTCACCAAGGCGCAGGCCGAGGAGGCCGAACTCGATTTCGAGAACCAGATCGCCTTCGAGAACAAGGTGGTCGGCGGGTCGATCCCCAAGGAGTTCATCCCGTCGGTGGAGCACGGCGTGCGGGCGACCGCGGCGTCGGGCGTGCTGGCGGGGTACCCTCTGATCAACGTGAAGGTCACGCTGGTCGACGGGTCGTTCCACCCGGTGGACTCGAGCCAGGTCGCGTTCGAGCAGGCCGGTCGCACGGCGCTGATCGAGGCGTGCAAGGCGGCGCGTCCCACGCTGCTGGAGCCGATCATGAAGGTCGTCATCACGACGCCGGAGGAGTACTTCGGCAACGTGTCGGGCGACATCTCGTCGCGGCGCGGCATGATCGTCGGGTCCGAGGAGCGCGGCAACGCCCGCATCCTGACGACCGAGGTGCCGCTGAGCGAGATGTTCGGCTACACCACGGCGCTGCGTTC
Source organism: Planctomycetota bacterium (assembly GCA_017303565.1). Taxonomy (GTDB): domain Bacteria; phylum Planctomycetota; class Phycisphaerae; order Phycisphaerales; family UBA1924; genus JAFLCM01. The sequence goes on along the minus strand of JAFLCM010000093.1, from coordinate 5,806 downwards.
GATGAGCCAGGGCCGCGCCACCAGCACCATGGAACCGCTGGAGTACCGCCCCATGCCGGCGAACCTGATGAAGGAAGTCGTCGAGGCCAAGTGACGAGAATCGTGCTTCCGGCCTGAGGAGCACTGCTTGAACCCGGTTTCCAACCCCCGAAGCCCGGCGCCCCGTCGCCGGGCTTTTTCACGCGCTCCCGGGATTGCTGCTCGCGATCACGGCGGTTTGCCGTACGCTGGAGCGGCTCGCGATCGGATGCCGGCCCCGACCCGGACCGAGAGCCCCAAGGAGAGTGACCATGCGCCGCACCAGCACCCGCCGCGACCTGAACGCTGTTGTCACGCTGGCGGGCGTGCTCGCGGCGGGCAGCGCCGCCCACGGGGCCACGAACATGTTGCAGCGCCACCAGACGACGCTGCGGGGCGACTTCGTCCTGATCGGCAACACGCTGGGCTACGACGCCGGCCCGGTGGGCGGCGGGGTGCCCGTCGTGGGATCGGTGGGCGCGACGGGCCTGAACATCTCGGAGAACGCCCCGGACGTGTACTGGCGCAGCAACGCCCCCGTCACCGGTCAGGCGCAGGCCAACAACGCGCTCACCGCGGCCCAGGCGCGAAGCCAGGCGGTGCTGAACATCCCGCCCGGCGCGACGATCCGGTACGCGCGGCTGTACTGGGCGGCGACGGCGAGCGGCGCGGCGCCGGATACGCAGGTGACGCTCTCGCGCCTCGGCGCGGGCGGGTTCTCGACGACCGTGACGGCGGACGCGTTCGGCGTCTCGGGCGTCAACGACGCCTACCAGAGCACCGCGGACGTTACCGCGCTGGTGCAGAGCGCCGGCCCCGGGGCGTTCCAGGTCGAGGACGTCGACATCGTGCCCTGGGTCGATCTCAACAACGCCAACGTGTTCGCGGGGTGGAGCATGGTGGTGGTGTACGCGCGGCCGACGGACCCGCCGCGCGAGATCACGATCCACGACGGCATCGGGCTGGTGAACACGGCGTCGCCCGCGGTCGCGACCATCAGCCGCGTGCAGCCGCTGCCGCCCACGGGGATCGCCGCGCGGCTGGGCGTCGTGGCCTATGAGGGGGACAACAGCAACACGCAGGATTCCTGCCGTCTCAACGGCAACGGGGTTTCCGACGCGCAGAACCCCGTGGGCAACTTCTTCAACGGCACGCGCGGTTTCCTGGGTCTCGCGGCCACGGTTCCCGGCGACCTGCCGCAGATGAGCGGGGCCGCGGGGAGCATGTGCGGCATCGACATCGACGTGGTAGACGTGACGGCGTTCGCGCCGGCGCAGGGTGTGGCGACCGTGCAGTTCACCGTCAACAACAACTCCGACCTGTACCAGAGCGGTTACGTCGTGCTGTCGACGTCGGTGCCCTTCGCGTGCGTGGGCGACCTGAACAACGACGGCGTGGTGAACACCGCCGACCTGGCGCTGTTCCTCGGCGCGTTCGGCCAGACCGTGCCCGCTTTCACGGGCGGCGACCTCAACGGCGACGGCGTGGTCAACACGGTGGACCTGGCGCAGTTCCTGGCGGCGTTCGGGTCGAACTGCCCTTGAAGTTGCTCAGCGAATCTGAACCACCATGACGCTGCGGTCGTCGATTGCCGGGCCGTGACGCTCCGCGGCCTCCATCAAGACCTGAGCCAGGCGGTCCGGATCGCTGGTGGGGGAGCGTGCCGCGATGTCCCGCAGGGCGTCGAGTCCGAGTTGCCGCGCGGACTTGTCCGCGGTCTCGGGCAGGCCGTCGGTGAAGACGATGAGGGCGTCGCCGGGTTGGAGGGTGATGGTGCGGGCGGCGAAGGTCTCGGCTGGATCGACGCTGAGGGGCAGGGCGTCGTTGTCGTGCGTCGTGACGCCCGAGGCGGTGCGCCAGTAGATGGGAAGGTGGCCGGCGAGGGCGTACTCGCAGGTCCGGTCGGGGCGAATGCGGATGAACGCCGCGGTCACGAAGGTGTGCGACGGCGTGAGGTCGTGCAGCACACGGTTCAGGTCGCGGGCCACGTCAGAGATCGAGCCTGGGCTGAGTAGGCGGGTGCGGGAAGCGCCCTTGAGCATGCCCATGACGAGGCCGGCGGCGACGCCGTGGCCCGAGACGTCGGCGAGCAGCAGGTCGATGGTCTGATCGGGGTGGACGGTGAGGTCGATCAGGTCGCCGCCCATCTCGCTGGAGGGGCGGCTGACGGCGTGGACGCGCGCGAACGCGGACGTGTGGGCGATGTCGGGGACGATGGAGTCGTGCATCCGTCGCGCGACGTCGAGTTCGGCGCGGGCGCGGGCGGCCCGCATCTCGGCCGCGCGGATGAACCGGACGAGCAGCGTGAACCCGATCGAGACAAAAACCACGGCGGCGATCGCGAGCACCGCCTTTCGCGCGGTCTCCGAAGCATCGGCGCCGAGCGTGTACAGGCCCGTGGCGTTCAGCGGGCCGAAGTAGAAGCGGGGGGCGACGAAGGGAACGGCGATGGCGACCGGGATCAGCCACCAGCGCTTGAACGCGATCGCGTGGGCCCAGAAGAACGCGAGCACGCCGGAGAAGACCGCGGCGGCGAGGCCCCCGCCCCAGCCCCAGGCCTGCGGCTGGACGAGACCGATGAGCAGGCCGACCGGTGAGAAGATGAAGAAGATCGCCGCGTAGGGCAGTTGCGGCGAGGTGGTTTCCGCTGGGGGACGGGTCACGCGGGCATGGTACGGGAAGTCGGGGGCAAGACTGAGGGGCGTGGATGACGGGCGGCTCGGGTCAGGCGCGCGGGCGATTCTTCAGCACGGGTCGGAGACCCGTGCCACCAGGACGTGCCACCAGGACGTGCCACCGGGACGTGCCACCGGGATGTGCCGCGGGCTCTGCCCGTTCGGCGCGTCACTCACCGCCGCTTCAGGATGTCCGTCAGCGAATCGGCCTGGTGGTCGGCGTGGTAGCTGGAGCGCACCAGGGCGCCGCTCTCGACGACCTTGAAGCCGCGCTTGATGCCCTCCTCGTGGAACATCGTGAACTGCTCGGGGGTGACCCAGCGGTCGATGGGGAGGTGGTTGGGCGTGGGCTGGAGGTACTGGCCGATGGTGAGGATCTCAATGCCGGCGCGCTGCTGCACGTCGTCCATGAGGGCGAGGACCTCGTCGTCGCGCTCGCCGATGCCGACCATGATGCCGGTCTTGGTGACCAGGCCCTGGTCCTTGCAGCGCTTCAGGAGTTCGACGGAGCGGTCGAACTTGGCCTGGGGGCGCACCACGGGATACATGCGCCTGACGGTCTCGAGGTTGTGGTTGAGGATGTCGGGGCGGGCGTCGATGACCTTCTGGAGGGCGTTCCAATCGCCGAGGAAGTCGGGGATGAGAACCTCGATCGACATGCCGGGGCAGAGTTCTCGGGAGCGAACGATGGTCTCGGCCCAGAGGGCGGCGCCGCCGTCGTCGAGCTCGTCGCGGTTGACGCTGGTGATGACGATGTGCTTGAGGCGGGCGCCCTCCCACATGAGGCGGAGGGAATCGGCGACGCGGCGCGGCTCATCGAGGTCGAGGACCGGTGGCTTGCCGGTCTTGACGTTGCAGAATCCGCAGGAACGGGTGCAGGTGTCGCCGAGGATCATGATGGTGGCGACGCCGCGGGCCCAGCACTCGCCGAGGTTGGGGCAGGAGGCCTCCTCGCAGACGGTGTGGAGTCGGTGCGTGTCGATGATGTTCTTGAGTTTCAGGTATTCGGGCCCGCCGGGGACCTTGGCGCGGAGCCACGAAGGCTTGCGTTTGGCGGCGGCGTAGTGGGGGCCGCTCGACTGGTTGTTGATGACGCGGTCGGAGAGGCTGAGCACGGGCGCGCCGACATTGCGGACGGGGTCGCCGCCGAGGGCGCGAGGGTGGCGCTCGAGGGTCTTCTGCAGGCCCGAGGAGGAGTAACCCGGGATAGCGGGGGCCGGGGTGGAAGGCGGGTTGGGCGTGCCGGGCGTGGTGGGGCCGGTGGACATTGGAGGTGAGTATAGCGCCGGGGCCCGGGCCGCCCGAGTTCGGTGGACGCCGGGACGGGCGGCGTTCAACGCGGGATTCCGCGGCTATTTCTGGACGTGGCGCCGACTTTCGAGGGCGGGGGTTGTCCCGGCGACGGGGCGGTGTACGCTGCGTTGCCCAACGGCGGCGTGCGGCACGGCCCGGGGGATTTTGAGGAGCGAGCGATGCGGCGAGTCTGTGCGATCGGTGCGGTGGCGGTGCTTGGGCTGAGCGGTGCGGCGTCGGGCGCGGTGGTGTACGGCCCCGGTGTGGGCGGGAACATCCCCGACAACGAGGTGGTCGGCTTCCTCTCGCCCATCGTGGTGCCGCAGTCGTTCCCGATCACGTCGATCAAGCTCACGATCAACGGGCTGGTGCACGGGTACAGCAGCGACCTGTTGATCACGCTGACGCACTCGGGGGTGAGCACGCCGACGACGCTGCTCGTCAACCTGCGGAACGGGAGCAGCGCGGACTTCAACGGGTCGTATGCCTTCGCGGACACCGGCGCGAACCTGTGGACGACCGCCTCCGGGCTGTCGGGGCTTCAGGTGATCCCGAACGGGACCTATCAGGCGAGCGGGAGCGGGGGGGTGACGATCTCGCTCGACTCCAAGTACCTGGGCGAGAACGCGCAGGGCTCGTGGGCGCTGCGGATCGCGGATCAGTCGTTCCTGGTGTCGGGCTCGTTCACGGGCTGGACGCTGGAACTGGGGGGCGGGCCGGCGATCCCGCCGACGTGCCCGAGCGACCTGAACGGCGACGGGTTCGTGAACACGGTGGACCTGTCGCTGTTCCTGGCGTCGTTCGGGACGCAGTGCCCGCGGTAGGCTGGGTGCGTGAAGGCGCGGTAGGCTGGGAGCATGCTCTACGCGGGCATCGACGAGGCTGGGTACGGGCCGGTGCTGGGGCCGCTGTGCGTGGGCTTTGTCGCGCTGTCGCTTGAGAACTGGAAGGACGGCGAGGCGGCGCCCGACGTGTGGTCGATGCTGCGGCCGTCGGTGTCAAAGGAGCCGTCCAAGGCCGGTTCGCGGGTGCAGCGCATCGCCGTGAACGACTCGAAGGCGCTGAAGGGGTCGAACTCGCTGAAGACCCGGCACCCGCTCACGCACCTGGAGCGCGGCGTGCTGGCGTTTCTCTCGTGCCTCGACGCTGAGGGAGAGCTGGCGGGCGATGACGCGGGGCTGTTCGAGCGGCTGGGGGTGGCGCTGGAGCCGGAGTGGTACGGCGGCGAGGCGGTGCCGCTGCCTCTGTCGACGACGCGGGACCACCTTTCGCTGCTAGCGGCGCCGGTGCGGGGGGCGTGCGAGCGTGCCGGTGTGCGGGTGGTCGAGGTGCGGGCCCATGCCATGTGCGAGCGCACGTTCAACGAGCGGCTGCGTTCGGCGGTGGGGGACTCGGGCGACCCCGGCGAGCGCCCCGGGCTGGCGTCGAAGGCGTCGGTGAGTTTCGGCGTGGTGGCGGGGTTTTTGCGCCGGGTGTGGAAGAGCCAGGCGTGCTTGGGCGGCGGCGCGGAGAAGCCGCTGCCGCGGGTGGTCGTCGATCGCCAGGGCGGTCGGACGGCGTACGCCGGGGTGCTGAACCGCGCGTTCCCCGATGCGCTGGTCTCGGTGGTCGGCGAGAGCGCGGCGCGGAGCGTGTATGAACTCCGCGGGTTGGGCGAGAGCGACGGGCGGGCGATGCGGGTGATCTTCCAGATGGAAGCGGAGGCGGCGCACTTCCCGGTGGCGCTGGCGTCGATGACGGCGAAGTTGGTGCGTGAACTGGCGATGGCGCGGTTCAATCGCTACTGGGGGGCGCGGATCGCGGAACTGAAGCCGACCGCC
>JAFLCM010000092.1 GCA_017303565.1 Planctomycetota bacterium | reverse complement strand
GCGCCGCGGGGACCGCTGACGCTCGAATCCGGCCCCGCGGGCACGCGCGTGGTGCTGAAGGACGCGGCGGGCCAGCCCCCGGCCCCGGGGCGGTCGCCCGACGTGATCGCAATCTCAAAGTCCGGCGCCGCCTTCTTCCGTGGCCAGGGCGCGGACGGTTCGTTCAACGCCGCGCTGCCGAAGGGCGCGGCGGTGTTCGCGGCGGGTCTGCCGCGCACCTTCGGAGCCTCCACGCTGCGGGCGGTCGTCGCCGACGGCCCCGACGAGGCCGCGCCGACGCTCGGCTCGGAATCTTCGCGGGTGGTGGGACCACGTCGGTTCGAACTCGTCCTGCCGGAGCACGTGCACCCGGGCGAGAGCGTCACGGTCACGCTTCGCGCCAGCGACGCGGCGAGCAAGGCGCCCGCGGCAGTCGCCGCCGCACGCGGCTACATCGTGAACGAGGCCCGGACACGCCTCGGGGTGGTCGACCTGCAAGGCACCGAGCCCGGGAGCCTTGTGGGTGAGGTGACTCTCGCGTCGGCCGGGGTTCACACCGTGTGGTTCGCGGCGACGATCGAAGGCAACGAAGTGCTCGTGCCGTTTGTGTTCGACGCCCACGACGACCACGACCACTGAAGCGCCGGCGTACTCAGAACGAGCGCCCCCAAAGCGCCAGATTCACCATCGGCCACGCGAAGCGCCACAGTTCCTCGGGGCGCTGCGCCACCAGTGCCCTCGCCGCGTCGGTGAACAGTTCCCGTGCCAACGGGCTTTGGTCGAGTGCGCCGGTCGCGCCCGCGAGCCAGCCCTGGAACGGCAGGGGAAAACTCGCCTTGGGCCGCCGCACCACGCTCTCGGGAAGGTCGTCGGCGAAGCCCTCGCGGAGGTTGATCTTGGTTTCGACGAGCGACTCGGGGCTGCCCGGGGCGCCCCCACCCCCCCCCGTTGTCGCCCCAACACCCACCGGCTCCGTGACGCGGCAGCGTGATTCCACCGGCAGGGCGTTGGCGAACGCCATGACCTCCCGGTCGGCGAAGGGCGTGCGTCCCTCCACGCCCGCGAGCATGGTCGCGGTGTCGAGGCGTTGCAGAAGGCCGACGAGGTTGACGCGCTGGTGCAGGCGGAGGTGGGCCCCCACGCCGTAGACGCCGCCCACGTCGTCGATCGCGTGAGCGAACTCCCCGGCGTACCAGCCCGAGAGCCAATCGCGCTCGGACCTCACGCCCTCGTTCAACACGGCGTCCCACGCTTCAAGGGGGACCCAGGCGCACTCGTGAAGTGCGGTCGCCGCCCCGGCCACCGCGGCGTGCTCCGCCCCCAGGCCCGCCGCCGCGATGCGCTCCGCGCACGCCCACGCGGCCTTCACCGGTCCCTCGTACCCGCCGAACAGCTCGTCGGCACCCTCGCCCGAGACCGTCACCACGTAGCCGTCGCGGCGGAGCCGGTCGGCGACGGTCCAGATGGCGACCTCGTTTGGCGTGCTCAGCGGCACCCCGAGGCGCTCGACCATCCACGCCCACCGCTCGATAAAGTGCTCGGGCGTGACCGGGGCCTCGCTGTGGCGCGTGCCAAAGGCGGCGGCGCACTCGCGGGCGAAGCGGAAATCACTCTTGGAGGACACATCGCCGCACTCGACAGGCAGGGCCGCGCCTGCGCAGTAGGTGCGGAGCCGGTCGCCGCCGGGGGCACGGCGGGCGACACTCGTCACCACGGCACTGTCGAGCCCGCCCGAAAGCAGGCAGCAGGTCTCGACGTCAGCCCGAAGGTGCGTGTTCACCGACCCTTCAATGACGGCACGCGTCTGATCGGCGTCGGCCATCGCCGCGGAACCGATGGACGGCGTCGGGTCCTTCAGCGCGACCGTGATCCGCTCGCCGCCGAAGTCGCAGAAGGCGCTCTGGCCCGGGCGGAGGGAGATCACCCCCTCGTACATCGTCTCGTTGCCCAGGACCGTTCGGATCGTGGTCAGGTACGCGGCGCACATCCGCGGGTTGGGGCGGCGCGGAACCGAAGGATGGGCCGCCACCGCCCACGCCTCGCTGGCGAAGACCAGTTCCCGACCGTCGCACCAGAACGAGAGCGGCTTGATGCCCACGGGGTCGCGGGCCAGGAGCAGGGTGTCACGGGCAGTGTCGTACAACGCCAGCGCGTACATGCCGCGAAAGCGGTCGAGCGCGCCCGGCCCCCAGGTCGCCAGGGCGGCGAGCACCGTTTCGGTATCGCACGCGGTCCGGAACCGGACGCCCCGCGCCGACAACTCGCGACGCAGGTCGGCGTCGTTGTAGAGCATCCCGTTGTAAACCAGCGCAAACCGCGGCTCCGAGCCGCCCGCGGTGGGCGGCCACAGCATCGGCTGGGAGCCCGCCTCAGTGGGGTCGATCACGCTGAGCCGGCGGTGGAGCAGGAGGGCGTTCTTGCGGCGCCATTGCCCCGCCCCGTCCGGTCCCCGGTGCGCCAAAAGGTCGCGCCACCGCGCCGCCCCCTGCTCATCGAGCGAAGGGGACAACCCGGACCGGCACACCATCCCGGCGATTCCGCACATCCGATCTCGTTCATCGGTCCGGTCGCGTCAGGATCCGCAATGCGGTTCCTCCGGCGAGACCGTGCCCCCGTCGAGCCGCCAGCCCCGCCAGTCGCCGCCCTCGAAGCGGGCCGTGAACCGGAAGCCGCCCGGCCCGCTCTCGCGCCTGCACCACAGGCCCGCTGCGACCCGGAACACCCGCCCGCGGTTGCCCGAAATCTCCCCCTCGAACCACAGGTACAGTCGGCGGTGGTCCGCCAGCCGTTCGGCCGTCCCGCCGATGCTGCCGGGGGCGTGGACCGGCTCGGTCACCCGGAGGGTCACGACGTCCCGCACGTCCGGGGCGTCCTTCGCGGCGTCGAGGGTGCAGGTCGCCAGCAGCCAGTCGAAGTGCCACGTCCCGTCCGGCAGCGTGTGCCGCAGCAGCACCATCGGGAACGCCTCGGGCTCCATCGGAAGACCTCCGCCGCCCGGCGCGACCCCGCCAGACGGGTCCAGACTCGCCCGCCGACGCCGGCATGGCCGATGTGAACGGTACACTCTTCGCCTCTGGCTGCCATTCGCGGCCCGACCGGAACCCTTCCTCATGATCCCACGCCCCACCACCGCCCTTCTCGCCCTCGCGCTCGCCGCCATGCCCGTGGCGACCGGCTGCAAGTCCACCCAGGCCCAGCGGGCCCTGCCCATGGTGCAGGAATCCGCCAAGCGGGCGTACGACTTCGGGAACTACGACCTCGCGGTCACCGAGTACCGCGAGGTGGTGATGCGCCGCCCGGGCTACTGGCAGGACCGGATGGGCTACACCAAGGCCCTGCTGGCCGCGGGCAAGCCCGCCGCCGCCCGCGAGCAGGCGGAGATCCTGTACACGAGCAAACCCAACCGCTTTGACGTGCTCGACCTGCTCGCCAAGACGATGGTCGAGGCCGGCGATGTGGAGAGCATGGCGCGCGTGTTCAAGGAAGAGGCGTACGCCCGCAACACCGCCCGCGACTGGCTTCGCTACGGCTGGTACATGGCGAAAGCCGGCGACGCCGACGAGGGCGAACGCGCGCTCAAGCGCGCGGCCCAGCTGGATCGCGGCATGAGCGCCGGGCCGCAGCTGGCCCTCGCCGAGCTGTACCGGACGGCGGGCGACAAGCCCAACGCGATCCTGCGGCTGCGAATGGCCCAGGCCATCGAGCCGAACAACGAAGAGGTCCGCGAGGCGCTCATCGCCATGGACGAGGACCCCGATCCCAGGTTCGCCGTCCTGCCCGAGGAGCGCGGGCTCCCCGCGCCCGAGGCCGATCCGAAGAAGCCGACGGGCTCGATCACGGTGCAGTAGCGAAATCGGCCGCGGGCACGAATCCCAGCGGCCCGTTCCGTGTATCGACGCGCCGCTCGGTCACGGCTTGAGTTCGAAACTCGACACGTGCCGGCCGCCTTTGTCGTCCTCGATCTCGAACCAGAACCGGCCGCCCTCGGGGATTGGGCTGGGTACTTCCGCATGGGTGTGCCAGCGGCCAGGGTCTTCGACCTCGGCCTTCGCCTTGACGCTGCCCTTGGCGCTCTCGACACCGATCCAGATGCGCACCGCCACGACCTTCGGGCCCGCGTCGTCCGCGCCGGCGACAGTCAGGTCAAAGGCCGCGTCCTTGCCGGCGACGATCGCGCCGGCGTCGCGCGTGGCCTTGACGCGGAACGGTCCGGCGGCGGCGGTGCCCAGATCCACGACCGGGCCGTCGTGATCGTGATCGTCGTGGGCGCGGTCGCCTCCGGCTCCATGGTCGTGCCCGTGATCGTCGGTGGGTGACGCGGTGCCCCGGTTCTCAGCCGGCGCAGCGGGCGCCTCGGCCTGCTTCCGCTCACAGCCGGCCGCCGTGATCAAGAACCCAAGCATCGCGGAGGCGGCGAGAGTGATTCGATCGGATCGGTTCATGGTGTCTCCTGGGTGTTCGACGGCTCCTGCTGAAGAGCCGTGTGGATGCGCCGGATGGGCGGGGGGGCGGAAGGGGAGGGGGGAGGACGGAAGCGTCGCAAAGGGACGGGTCTTCACGGTTCGCGGCCTGTCAGTGCCCTGCGAAGGAGGCCGAACAGTCTCCGCCGCGGCTTCGGGCCGCGTGGCTGGGGCGTCGGGGGACCGGTGCCCACGCCGTGGACCAGCGCGTAGCCGGCGGGGACAACGATCAGGTTGAGGAACGTCGAGGTGAGCAGCCCGCCCAGCACAACCACCGCCAGCGGCGCGAGCAGTTCGCTTCCCGGCTCGCCCGCGGCGAACGCCAGCGGGAGCAGGCCCAGCGCCGCCGACAGCGCCGTCATCAGGATCGGCACCAGCCGCTCCATCGAGCCTTGCACGATCGCCTCTGCGACCGGCTTGTTGTCGATCTCCACGAGGTGGCGGTAGTGGTTGACGAGCAGGATGCCGTTGCGCACCGCGATGCCGAAAAGCGTGATGAACCCCACGAGGCTCGCGATCGACAGCACCGGAGCCCGGTACATGGATGAACCGATCCCAAAGAGCGCCAACGTGTTCCGAAGGAGCCCGGTCCCGCCGCCGTGAAGAACGGAATCCATGAAGAAGATCGCCGCCACCCCGCCGATCGTCGCCAGCGGCAGGTTGACCATCACCAGCGCGGCGACCCTGAACGAGCCGGTCGAGAGTTGCAGCAAGAGGAGCATGACGACCGCGATGCCGGCCCCCGCGACCAGCAGCGTCCGGCTCGCCGACCGCTGAGCCTCGAACTGTCCGCCGAACTCAACCTGGTACCCCTCGCGCCGCACGATCGGCTCAACGCGGGCTTTCACCTGCGCGACGAGGTCGCCGAGGTTGTACCCGTCGGCCACGTTGCACGAGACCACCGCCTTCCGCTGCGCGTTCTCCCGGGCGATGATGTTCGGCGTCTGCTCCGGGCCGATGTCGGCGACGTCGCGGAGCCGCACCGTCGGACCGGGCTTGCCGTCCTCGGCGTGCCCGCGCAGCAGCAGGTCCTGCACCTGCTCGATCCGCTCGCGCTCGGCGGTGTCGAGGCGGACAACCATCGCGTACCGGCGCAGGCCCTGGTTCACTTCCGCGACCTCCTCGCCGTAAAGGGCCATCTGAACCTGCTCGGCGGCGTCGGCGGGTGTGAGCGCCGCGGCGGCGAGTTCCTGGTGGCGGTAGCGGATCGGCACGCTCGTGACCAGCACCTCGCGGTTCGCGGCCACGTCGCGCGCGCCGGGAAGCGACTTGAGTTCTCCCTCGATCTCCTTGGCGAGCGAGCGGAGCGTCGACAGGTCCTCGCCGTAAACGTTGATCGCGATGGCCGCGGGCGTGCCCGAGAGGATGTGCGACAGGCGGTGCTCGATGGGCTGGCCGATCTGCATCGTCACGCCGGGGACCGAGGCCCCGACGGCGGCGATGGCCCGGCGCACATCCGCGTGGCTCGCGCCGGGCTTGACCGTCACCTCCATCTCGCTGTTGCTCACGGGCTCGGCGTGCTCGTCGCGCTCGGCCCGCCCGGTGCGCCGGGACACGCTCTTCACGCCCTCGATCTGCATCAGCCGCGCCTCGATGCCGCGCGAGACGCGGTCGCTTTCCACCAGAGATGTGCCCGGGGGTGACGACGCGAAGACGGTGAACGTCCCCTCGTTGAACTCTGGAAGGAACGACGTGCCGAACGTGCGGGCCAGCAGCAGCGATGCGCCCGTCGCCACCAGCGCCGCCGCGAGCACGAACTTCCGATGGACCAGGGACCATCGCAGCGAGGGCTCGTACCGCTTCTTGAGCCACCGGACCAGGAAGCCGTCGGCGTGCCCGACCGAACGGCCCGCGCCCCCGCCCCCGCCGGAACCCGCCGCGCCGGGCTTCAGCAGCAACCGGCACATCGCCGGCGTCACCGTCAGGGCGACCACCAGCGACGCCATGATCGACACGATGTACGTCGCCGCCAGCGGCTTGAAGAACCGCCCTTCCAGCCCCTCCAGGAACATCAGCGGCAGAAACACGATGCAGATGAGGACCGTGGCGTACACGACCGACGACCGGATCTCGTTGCTCGCGTCAGAGATCACCTGCACGAAGCCCTTCCGCGCCCCCGCCGGCAGCAGCGCGTTCTCCTCCAGACGGCGGTGCACGTTCTCGACGTCGATGATCGCGTCGTCCACCAGTTCGCCGATCGCGACCGCCAGCCCGCCCAGAGTCATCACATTCAGCGTCAGCCCCAGTCCGTCGAGCGTCAGCAGGGCCGCGGCGAGCGACAGCGGCAGCGCCGTCAGCGTGATCACCGTCGTCCGCACGTTGAGCAGGAACAGAACCAGGATCACCGCGACGATGACCGTCGCCTCGATGAGCACCCTGAACACATTATCCACCGAGCGCTTGATGAAGTGGCTCTGGCGGAACACGTCCTTGTTGATGCTGATTCCCTTGGGCGCCGACTTCTCGATCTGTGTCAGGGCCGCGTCGATCTGCCCTGTCAGCGTGAGCGTGTTGGTGCCGGGCGACTTCTGAATCGTCATGACGACGGCGGGCAGGCCCTGGCTGGCGGCGGTGCCCCGCTTGGGCGCGCCGCCCAGCGAGACCTCGGCCACTTCGCCGATGGTGATGGGCAGGCCGTCCTTCATCACGATCATCGTGGAGGCGATGTCGCGCACGCCCGTCACGCGGGCGGCCTGGCGCATGGGCAGCTCGGCGCGGTCCACGTCGGTCAGGTAGCCCGCGCTGGCGGTGCTGTGAGCCTTGCGCGCGGCCTCCACCACGTCCTGCACCGTCAGGCCGTAGAGTGCCAGCCGGTCCTGCTTGACGTTGATCTGGTACTCGGGCAACTCGCCGCCGATCGCCGACACCTGCGAGACGCCCGGGATCGCCAGCAGCGTGTTGCGGAGGTCGAACTCCGCGTACGCACGCAGGTCCAGGTCGCTCACGCTCTTGTCCGGGCTGGACACCGCCAGCAGCATGATCTCGCCCGTGATCGAAGAGACCGGCGTCATCGCCGGCTCGACGCCGCGAGGCAGACTCCCCAGTGCCCCCGACATCCGCTCGCTCACGAGCTGCCGCGCGCGGTAGATGTCGGTCCCCCAGTCGAACTCCACCCACACCAGCGAGAGCGAGATCGCCGACGCCGACCGCACCCGGCGCACGCCGGGCAGCCCGTTCACCGCCGATTCCAACGGAAAGGTCACGTACTGCTCGACCTCGTCGGCGGCGAGCCCGCCCGCCTCCGTCAGGATGACGACCGTCGGCGCGTTGAGTTCGGGAAACACGTCCACCGGCATCTTGGGCAACCGCGCCACCGTGTACACAAGCAGCACCGCGGCGATGAGGATCACCAGCGGCGACTGCTTGAGCGAGAATGAGATCAGGTGCTTGAGCATGGGATTTCCGAGAAAGGCCCGAGCGGTCCGGCCCCGGTTCAGTGGTCTCCCTCGTGGAACGTCCCGTCTGGGTGGAAGTGCCCGCCCTTGGCGATGTTGCCGCTCGTGGCGACCATCAACTGGTACACGCCGTCGAGAACCACCTCGTTGCCCTCGGCCACACCGCTCCTGATGACGACCCACCGCCCGTCGTCGATCCCCAAATCGGCTTCCATGCGGATCGCCTTGTCGGGGTTGGCGGGGTCGCGCCGGAAGATGATCGCCCGCGTTCCGTCCCTCGCGACGCACCGCAGCGGGATCGCCAGTTCATCGGCGCTCGCGCCGCTGGTCACGACTTCGAGGAACGCCGCAACGCCGGCGCGGGCCCAGGCGGGGTTGGCCTGCCCGCCGCCACGCGCCGCCGGCGTCACGACGAGTTCGACCGTCCGCCGCTCGGGGTCGGCCGTCGGCGCGAGGGTGAGCGTGCCCGCGATC
>JAFLCM010000091.1 GCA_017303565.1 Planctomycetota bacterium | reverse complement strand
CCGCAACTGCTGCCGGACGATCTGCCGTCCGACCCGTTCGGGATCTTCAAAGGCTGGTGGGACGAGGCGCACGCGGGGCGCGTGCAGCCCAACCCGCACGCGATGTGCCTCTCGACGGTGGACGCCGACGGCCGTCCCGGCGCGCGGATGGTCCTGTGCAAGGGGATGGACCTCGACGCATCGAAGGGCGGGTATCTGGTTTTCTACACCAACCGCAACAGCCGCAAGGGCGAGGCGCTGGCGAAGAACCCGCGGGCGGCGCTCCTGTTCCACTGGGACGACCTCGACCGCCAGGTGCGCGTCGAGGGACGGGTGGTCCGCTCGCCCGATGAAGAGAGCGACCGCTACTTCGCCTCGCGCCCGCTCGAGAGCCGCATCGGCGCGTGGGCCAGCGACCAGTCGCGCCCGATCGGGTCGCGCACCGACCTCATCATCAGGGTCGCGGAGACGATGCAGCGCCTCGGCGTCGTGCTCGACGACGAGTCGCAGGTCATCCCCCGCCCGGAGCACTGGGGCGGCTACCGCGTGTGGGTCGAGTCGATGGAACTGTGGGTGGGAGGTCCGGGAAGGGTCCACGACCGGGCCCGCTGGACCCGGACGCTGACGCCGACGCCGGACGCGAAGGGCTTCGTGCCCGGGGCCTTCGCCGCGACCCGCCTGCAGCCCTGACGCTCCCGGTGGCACGGGTCTCCGACCCGTGCTGAGACGTTCCTGGTGGCACGGGTCTCCGACCCGTGCTGACGGGGCGGCGCGGAGCCGGCCCGAAGCCGGTTCATCGGCGGGTCCGCGGCAGCCGAAGTCTCGTGACTCGTGCTCCCGGCGGCAGGCGCCGCCGACCCGTGTGAGTGCTTTGTTCCGCGCGCCCACGGACACGGGTCGGAGACCCGTGCCACCAGGACCCGTGCCACGAGCCTCCGTCCCGGATGCACGGACCCCCGTCGAGACACGACAGCCCGAGAACATTCCAAAAATCAGCCGGTGTTTTCCGGGTGGTGGAACTTGGCCGGGGGCGGTCCATCCCAGACACTTTGAGAGAAGGACGCACGGGATCGGGTTCCGGGTCCGGGCACGCCGTGGAGGCGTTCGCAAGCCGCTCCGCCGGGGCGGGAGCGCGACGGGTGTCGGTGTCGTCCGATGAGTCGATCAAACGCATCAAGCCTCAGGGAGACCGAGTTCATGAAGACCGCGATCCGCAGTGTGGTGACGACCGGGCTGGCGCTGCTGGGGCTGTGCGGGCACGCGCTGGGCGCAGCGCCGGTGGTCGTGA
Source organism: Planctomycetota bacterium (assembly GCA_017303565.1). Classification (GTDB taxonomy): domain Bacteria; phylum Planctomycetota; class Phycisphaerae; order Phycisphaerales; family UBA1924; genus JAFLCM01. Next base: position 7,100 of record JAFLCM010000091.1, on the reverse strand, counting down.
ACCCCCTGAAGGCCGAGCGGGCGGTGGGCATCGCGCGCGGCGCGGCGGCCCTGAGCGTCGACGCCCAGGCCTACCGCGCGCTGAAGGGCGTTGACCGCGCCGTATTCCCGCAGGTGACGCTCGACCCGGTGCGAGGCGTCAAGGCCGACCTGGAACTCCAGCGCTTCGAGGTCTTCACCCACGACGCCCGCATCGTCGAGATGACCGACGCCGGCGAGGTCGAACTCCCGCGCCCCGACGTGCAACTGTGGCGCGGAACCGTCCGGGGCGACGCCGACTCGAAGGTCTTCCTCGCCATCACCCCCGAATCGGCCCAGGGCTACATCGCCACCGCCGCGGAGACGTTCGTGGTGTCCGCGGGTGACGCCGGCGCCATGCCGACGCTGGTCTTCGGCGCGAACTCCGAGGCGGCCAAGAACGTGGACATCGGCCCGGGCGAGCCCTGCATGGCCGGCCTGCTGCCCCCGATCGGCCCCTTGCCCGAGCGCCCCAACACCGGCGCGAGCGAGCGCGGCAGCAACTACACCTGCAAACGCTTCCGCATCGCGATCGAGACCGACAACGAGCTCCGCAACCGCTTCACCAGCAGCGCGCAGGCGACCACCTACGTCACCACCCTCATGGGCGCGGTGAGCGAGATCTACCAGCGCGACGTGAAGATGGTGCTGACCGTGCCCTTCCTGCGCATCTGGACGACCACCGACCCGTGGAACGCCGCCAACACCGGCGCGCAACTCGACCAGTTCGTCTCCTACTGGGGACAGAACATGAACAACGTCCAGCGCGACCTTGCGCACTTCCTCTCCACCCGGCCCCTCGGCGGCGGCATCGCCTACATCAACGCCGCCTGCTCGGGCTTCGGCTACGGCGTGTCGGCCAACCTGAACGGCGGCTTCCCCTACCCCCTCGTCAACAACAGCGCGTCCAACTGGGACCCCAACGTCGTCGCCCATGAACTGGGCCACAACTTCGGCACCGGTCACACCCACGAGAGCAACTGGTACAACCCCATCGTCGACGGGTGCGGCCTCGCCTACGTCGGCGGCGTGCAGGACTGCTCCGTCGCCTTCGCCGGCAACGGCAGCATCATGTCCTACTGCCACCTCTGCTCCGGCGGCATGGCCAACATCAAACTCGACTTCGGCCCCCGCGTCGAGGACACCATCCGCGGCTTCATCGACAGCGGCGCCGCCTTCTGCGCCGTCAACCTCCCCGCCCGCCTCACCAACCCCGCCGGCCAGAACGTCAACGAGGGCGACCCCATCACCCTCAGCGCCGCCTTCGAGACCATCGGCGCCATCAACTACCAGTGGCGCCGCAACGGGAACAACCTCACTCCCGGCGGCCGCTTCAGCGGCGTCAACTCGCCCACCCTCACCATCAACCCCTCCGTCGCCGGCGACGCGGGCCAGTACGACTGCGTGGTCAGCGGCGACTGCGGCGCGGGCTCCTCGCTCTCGGCCACCGTCGCCGTCAACGCCTACTGCCCCAGCGGCAACCGCCCGACCATCACCCAGCAGCCCCAGGCCTCCGAGGCGATCGAGGGAACCCCGCTGCAGATCTCGCTGACCGCCAGCGGCCCGATCGCGGGCTACCAGTGGTTCCGCGGGCCCACCGCGCTCACGAACACGGGCAACGTCTCGGGCGCGAACTCGCCCACGCTGACGCTCAGCCCGCTCTTGGCGTCCGATGCCGGCTCGTATTACTGCAAGGTCATCGGGACGCAGTGCGACTCGCTGTCGGTGCAGGTGGTGGTCACGGTGGTGCCGCCGCCGCCCGGTTCGTTCGAACTGCTCTCGCCCGCCAACGGCGCGACGAGCATCCCCATCGCCGGCACGCTGCTGGATTGGAGCGACTCGTCGAACGCGCTGCTGTACCGGCTCCTGCTCGACAACAACGCCGACTTCTCCAGCCCGATCGTTGACGTCGAGACGCCCGGCTCGGCGGTGGGCATCACCGCCGGCACGCTCCAGCAGGGCGTGACGTACTACTGGACGGTGACGGCGACCAACGACTTCGGGACCACGCAGCCCGCCCAGGCGGTCTTCTCGTTCTCGACCTTCGCCCCGCCGACGCCCTGCGACACCGACTGGACCAACGACGGGCGCGTCGACACCGTGGACCTCGCGGTGCTGCTGGGCCGCTTCGGTCAGACGCCCGGACCGAGCGGGCAGGGCGATGCCAACGGCGACGGCATCGTCAACACCGCCGACCTCGTGGCGCTGCTGGGCGAGTTCGGGCGGACCGACTGCCCGTAATCCCGGGAGGCTTCAGGAACCCTGAGCACCGAACCGGCCCCGCTTCAGACGCGGGGCCGCTTTCTTCTCCGGCGCGCCCGCCTCCCCCGCTTCGCGCCGGGCCTTGAGTTCGAGCAGGCGGGCGGCGGACTCTTCGCCCACGCCCCGCGGCTGGAAGATGGCGCTGGCGGTGCGGGTGGGCGTGTCGAAGCGCACCCGCACGGGCTTCTTCTTGATGCGCTCGAAGCAGGACCTCGCGTTGTCCCGGCTGAACTCCAGCCCGATCGAGCGGCGCTTGAGCTCGCGCGCCACCGTGCAGGTGGTGCCCGAGCCCAGGAACGGGTCGAGCACCAGGTCGCCCTCGTTGGAGGTGGCGCGGATGACGCGCTCGAGGTACACCTCGGGGATCTGGTTGTCGTGGTTGGCGCGGCGCTCCTTGTTGTTCCCCTGGATGCGCCCCCAGTACCGCCCGTACCACACGTCCATCGGCACGCGCATCCCCGCCCGCCCCTCGGACTTGGTGAACGTCCGCGGGTCGAAGTAGGTGGTGGCGCGGTCGGACGGCTCGAGGATCGGCTCCTCGTTCCAGGTGCGCTTCGCGGGGTCCCTGCAGAAGTACAGCGCGTGCACCTTGGAGTTGATGAACCGCCCGCTGGTGTTCTGACCGAAGCGGTAGTGCCACACGCACCAGTTGACCATCCGCATCCGGCGTTTGAGGTGAACGACGATCTCCGCCGCCCAGTCGTCGGGGATGTTCACCCACATCGAGCCGGTGGGCTTGAGCGCGTCGACGCAGGCGTCGAGCCACGCGTAGGTGAACTTGAGGTACTCGTCCTCGGGCAGTGCATCGTCCCAGCGGTCGTACGCGCGGTTCCAGTTGAAGGGCGGGTCGGCGAAGATCAGGTCGACCTCGCTCTTGGCGCACTCGGGAACAGACCTGAGCAGTTCGCGGCAATCGCCCACGTACACGCGGGTATCCGGGTCATCCAAAGAAAAATCCGGCTGTCGAGCCACCGGCGCCCCGACAACCGGAAGTTCAGCGGCGTCGCGGCCGCGGCGGGTTCGGCGCGATGCGGTGCGCCCTCCCGTGTCGGGGAGGTTCTTCGGCCGCTGGTTTTCTTGTCTCGACGTTGTTGCCACGATCTCGGCTCACTTCCACCGGCTCGGGGGATTGCGATTTGGCAAGTGTCTCAGGTTCATGCCCCGGTGCCGTAGAGGCGATCGCCCGCGTCACCCAAACCGGGGAGGATGAAACCGTTTGCATTCAGTTCGCGGTCCAGCGCCGCGGCATAGATGGTGAGGTCCGGGTGGTCGCGGAGCATTCTGCGCACCCCCTCGGGAGCGGCGACGAGGCAGATCATGCGGATGTCGCGGGCGCCGTGCTCGCGGAGCATTCGGATCGCTTCGGACGCGGAGCCTCCGGTGGCGAGCATCGGGTCGACCAGAACGACCGGACCGGCGTCGAGGTCCTTGGGCAGGCGCAGCAGGTATTGCACGGGCTTGAGGGTCTTCTCGTCGCGGAACATGCCCAGGTGCCCGACGCGGGCCTCGGGGATGAGTTCGAGGATGCCCTCGGCCATCGCGAGGCCGGCGCGGAGCACGGGGCAGATGGTGATCTTCTCGGCGACGCGCGAGCCCTTGGCGCGTTCGAGCGGCGTCTCGACCATCACGAACTCGGTGGAGAACGAGCGGGTGACCTCGAAGGTCATGAGGCCGGCGATCTGGATGAGCAGGGCGCGGAAGGTCTGGCCCGAGGTGGCGCGGTCGCGCATCAGCGTGACCTTGTGCTGGATCAGCGGGTGGTCGAAGACGACGAGGTTGGGGAACTCGGGATGCTGACGCGGCATGGGGATGTGATACCGCAGGCGGGGCGGTGGCGCAAGTTCGGGCGGATGTTGGCGAATGCCGTACGGAACCCTGATAAAGGGGCTTCGGCTTGACTGTGCGGGGTTTTCGGCTACCCTGCCCGACCCGGTTTGCCGAAGACCTTGGCGTGCCGGGGCACAACTTGGTTGGGGCTGTAGCTCAATTGGGAGAGCGCATCCATGGCATGGATGAGGTTGTCGGTTCGAGCCCGATCAGCTCCACTTGCGTGACACGCCGCCCGCCTCTGGCGGGCGGTTGTCGTTTTGGGGTTGGGGTCCGGCCTTGTTCAGGCGGGTTTGGGGGCCGCGGCCTCCTCGTCGGCGAGGCGGCGGATGTGGCGGGCGAAGTCGGGGTCCTCGCCCCGGAGCAGTTCGGGGAGGGCGGCGAAGAAGTCCGGGCGGCGGCACCACTCGCGCATGTCGTCCTCCCAGGACTTCCACAGGCGCCGGGTCTGGGCGTTCATGTGGTCCTCGTAGACGAGGATGTAGGCCCGCTCGAAGATGGCGATGAGGATGTTGAACAGCGCGAACTTGCGCTCCTCCTGCTCGGGGTCGAGGGGCGCGGGCGTGCGGGCGCGGCGGAGCAGGCCGAGGTCGGCGTTCTGCAGCACGAGTTTGATGAAGTTGGTGTACTCGTCGCTGAGGCGCTGGGAGATCTCCTCCTCCTCGTTTTGGCGCTCGCGGCGCTGCTCGAGGATGAAGACCGCGATGGCGAAGGGCAGGCCGACGACGGTCACCACGTACGACGCGAGTTCCCAGAAGTGGATGGTCATGATTGGTCTCCGTCGGCGGCGGCGAGGGCGCGGAGGGCGTCCCCGGAGAGTCGGTGGACCGTCCACTCTTCCATCCTGACCGCGCCGAGCGCGCGGTAGAAGTCGATGGCGGGCGTGTTCCAGTCGAGCACGCTCCACTCGAAGCGGGCGCAGCCGCGGGCGATCGCGAGTCGCGCGAGTTCGATCATCAGGCGCTTTCCCAGCCCGTGCCCGCGGGCGGCGGGCCGGACGAAGAGGTCCTCGAGGTACAGCCCGGAGCGCCCGGTCCAGGTCGAGAAGTTGTGGAAGTAGAGGGCGAAGCCCTGGGGCGCGCCGTCGAGTTCGGCGATCAGGCACCCGGCGGCGGCGCGGTCGACCGACGGCGGGGCGAACAGCGCGGTGCGGACCTGCTCATCGGAGGCGACGGCGGACTTGGGCTCGCGCTCGTAAGCGGCGAGTTCACGGACCAGCGCGAGGATGAGGGGCACGTCGGCGGGCTGGGCCGGTCGGATGGTGACGGCGGGCATGAACGGAGCGTATCCGGCGCGGCCTGCTAGGGGCACGCGCTGCCGAACGCGCCGAGGAAGGTGGTGAGGTCGGCGGTGTTGACGATGCCGTCGGAGTTGAGGTCGGTGGGTTCGGTGGTGGGGACGGTTTGGCCGAACTTTCCGAGGAAGATGGCGAGGTCTGGGGTGTTGATGGTGCCGTCGGCGTTGAAATCGGGGAGGACGAACGCGACGCGGCCCTCTCCGGAGATGACGGAGAAGCCGGTGCAGGCGCTGGTGACGGTGCAGTCGTAGCGGTCGGCGGTGTCGGCCTTGGTGATGGCGGAGATGGTGAGTTGGCTGGTTCCGGTTCCGGCGAAGCGTCCGGGGATGTCGGAGATGTCGGCGCCGTTGCGGCGCCAGCGGTACGAGAGCGCGGAGCCGAGGGCGTTCACGCGGAGATTGGTGGAGCGGCCGAGGCAGGCGGTGGTGACGCTGGCGGGGGCGGGCACGAGGGGGCCGCCGTCGAAGGTGACGCTGACCTGAACGTTGCACCAGTCCTCGTTGGCGTTGCCGAAGCGCTGGGTCTGGACCCAGAGTTTGTCCCCGGGGTTCAGCGCAAACGGGAGCGAGCCGCTGATGGGCGTGAGGGCGACTGCGGCGGCGGGTGCGGGTCCGGCGAAGGTGGGGGCGACGACGTTGGTATCGACGCCCGAGACGCGCTTGACGACGCGGCAGGTGGCGCCGTCGAAGAAGCCGAGTTTCTCGAACTGGCCGCTGATGGCGGTGACGAAGATGGGAGCCTGGATGTTGAGCGAGGCGCAGGCTTCGAAGGCGTCGGCCTCGCCGGGGTGGAGGAACAGGCCGGTGAACGAGGGGGTGCGCCTGAAGAAGACCACCTGGTTGAGCGCCGGGTTTTCGGAGTAGATCGGGCCGCCGGTGGGGATGCTGAACGGCAGGCCGATCGAACCCCAGTAGCCGGCGGTGTACGAGCCGGGGGTGTAGATGCCCTGGAGCAGGACGCCGGCGGGCGTGCCGCGGTGATAGGTCCAGCCCGAGTCGGGGTCCTGGGCCTGGCGCACGCCGGGATCGGCGGCGTCGAGGTACGAAGTGACAAGGTCGGTGGTGAAAGGGCCGCAGGCGACGGCGCCGGCGGGGGCGCTGGTCGGGGCGATGAGGAGCAGGGCGGCGATGGTGGCGGCGCCCAGCGCGGCGGGGCGAAGGTCAGGGCACATCGGTCTCTCTCTTTCTCCGGTCGTGTCCGTGTTGGTGCATTGTCGCGGATCGCGCGGGCCGGTTCAAGAGGTCGGGCGGGTCACGGGCAGGTTTCGCCGAAGCGTCCGAGAAAGAAGGCGAGGTCGGGGGTGTTGACGGTGCCGTCGGCGTTGAAGTCGGCGCGCTCGACCTGGGACCCGGGGGTGGCGGGTTCGCCGAAGCGTCCGAGGAAGAAGGCGAGGTCGGGGGTGCTGACGATGCCGTCGGTGTTGAAGTCGGCGCGGCAGGCGGGCGGTGGGGCGAAGTCGATCTGATTCGGAAGGATGAGGACGGAGGCGTTGAAGTTGAAGCCGGTGGCGTCGCGGTTGGGGATGACGAGTTCTGGGCCGGCGCGGGACGCGGGTTGTGGGGCGCCGCTGGTAGGGATGTGGAGGTCGATGAGCAGCGGGCGGGCGGGCTTTTCGCCGGCGGGGTGGAGCGTGATGGTGTTGGGGTCGAGGGCTGTCCCGCTGTTGAGGATGCTGAGGGCGTACTGGTTCTGGCCCG
>JAFLCM010000090.1 GCA_017303565.1 Planctomycetota bacterium | reverse complement strand
TACTTCTCGCTGGGGCTGATCGCGCCCGGCGCGATCCAGTTCATCAAGCCCAGCGGCTTCGATCCGACGAACCCGGCGCTCGAGATCGTGTGGTTCACCACCGGCGGCGCCGACGCCGCCCAGGACGCCGTCACCTTCGGCGATCAGTCCTTCTACCTCCGTGTCGGTCGCTTCACGGTGCCGACGGCGGCGGGCGTGGCCACCGGCAGCGAACTGGACGTCGGCCTCTCGCTCGGCGGCACGGGCGCGACCCAGAACGTCAAGGTGAGCATCCCGGCTTGCCCGAACTGAGGCGGGTCGGACCGCCGCCTGCCGGGCGCGGCGCCCTCGCGGCACCGCAATCCATGCGGTGCTTCAAGCGTTCGGCGGGCCGACGGCCGCTCTTCACGCAACCGGACCTACCATTGCCAGAACTATTCCGGGGGTTTCGGAGGCCGTGGTAACGTGGTCGCGATCTTGACCAGCACTGGGAAGCAGATGGAGCAGGTGCGGTACAGCGCCTATGGCGTTCCCTTCGGCATCCCCGCGGGTGATACCAACGCGGCCCCCGGAATCGGCGGCGTGGTCGCCACCCCCGACATTGCCCAGATCACCGCGTGGACCAGCGGGGCGTACAACGTTCGAGGCGACTTTGACCTCGACGGCGACGTTGACAACGACGACGTGAACATCGTCTCATCGAACTTCGGAAAGTCGGTCGGCTGGGGCAGCCTCAGCGTCGGGCCCAACGACACGCTGACCGGTTTCGTCGGCGGGTTCCGCAAGGGCTACTGCGGGTACGAGCACGACGGCACCAACCCCAAGATCATGCACGTGCGGCACCGGCGTATCTGGCGGACCTGGGGCGGTGGACGCGGCGGGACCCCTTGGGGTATGTCGATGGGGGGAACTTGTATGGGTACTCTCGTGATCAGCCAGTTATGCGAAGCGATCCCACGGGCTTGGCTTCGTGCGTAAGGTTTAACGGTCGGCTTATCTGCCAACTAGATAATCCAGCCGATATTCTCAGGCGGAATCAACCGGTCGTCCCTGTTTATTGCCCCTACTCGGTTTGCGGGAGCGAGGATGGCCCCGGGCCCGGCGGCGGGGGCCAGTGCGACGGGGGGATCGGCGCCACTGAATGCAATCGCCTTGTTGGCGCATACTGGGACAACGGCGATCCAACCTCAGGTCCTAATCGTCGCATTGGGTGCATCAAGAGTAAGATGGGGCCCTGCGCCCCATGCGCTGCATCCGGCGGTGTTTCCGTTGAGTGCGGGTGCACCAGTCGCTGCAGCAGCAATCGGTCGCTCGGAGGCTATCAGCAGAATTGCAAGATCACGTTGTGCCACAACAATCTTGATACTTCTACTGAATTTCAACACCTGCTAATCCACGAATTGACCCATGCGTACTCGTTCTGCAATAATCTTAACAATAATCCCCTGGGGGGAACACCAGACCCGTGCTTGGCAACTTGGTGCGAGGAACTTCGCGCCTACGATATGGACCGACGGTGCGATTCGGCGTCCAATCGAGAGCGATGCCTCATTGACAGTGCCCGCTTTTCTGTTCGGCTTTCCGCAGGTGATGCGTGCGCCAACATCACCATTTTCCCCGAAGGCTTCGTTGAAGCTTGCCGCGCCCGCAACACCCCGGGCCTACGAGATTGTGTTCAGTGATTCGTTCTCTCACCTCCGGCGCATCGACTTACAGAGCGATCGCGTCTGGCCACTTTTTTCGTCTTCCATGATCATGTATTTTTTAGTGCACTGCGCTCATCGCATCAGCTTGCTGGGCTGTGTCATAACTGCCGTGCTCTTGTTCGTCCAATCATCAAGCACGCCCCATTGGTCGGCCAATTCCGACACAATAAGCACTGGCATGCAACCGCGACGGCAAGCATCGTGCACCGTGCCAGCACAGCCCGCGTGCGGTACTTCGGACGTTCAGAATGCTGTTTCTGATTGGTTCGGCTACATCTATCAATGCCGCGACACAGATGAGGCCAAAGAGAAGTTCGCTAGTGCGGCCGTGTACTTCGCCGAGCATCTTCAGTGCAGTGATGCCGACGCATGCGTCGCCCTGATCTCTTGGATTATGCTAGGGCGACCGGATACCGAATCGGTCCGATTTAGCGTATGGCGTCGGACGCAAGGGCTAAGCCATTGGCCGGACTGGCTGCTTGAAGCGGCTCGATCTGCCGTCGGCATAGATTCAATGGACGACGCCGCGCTCTTCGACGCGATCGCAAGCAACCCATCGGCCAGCTTGAAGCTCTCCAGTTGGGCATCTCAATACTTGGAGATTGCCAATCGTGAGGACCCAACCTTGGTGATTCGGGCATATCGAATCGCTTTGGAAGGGGGCCTACGCGATGCGAGATGGGACTCTGTGCTAAGAGAAGTGGCAGGTGGGCAATGGGGCGACGATCGAACGCTCGCTTTCGAAATCATGTGCAATCATAGCATACCATTATCAGGTGTTGCAGATCCATAGATGTGTCGTGCAACTACAGGTAATAGCCGGCGCCCTGCACGGACAAGAGGATTGACGGAAGCTTGGAGTACTCGAGATTGTCACCAAAGACCGCCATTGGGACGAGACGCGCATCGCAGTTGAGACCGTCTCATACCCAGTCGCATACAGTCGGGTGCCCGGGTACGTCGCTTTGGACGTACGCCGTCGAGACGGTGGAAGATGGTCAGTTCGGGAGCCATCACTGCTCGGCAACTGGACGCGGTACAAGCGGGACCTGAACGGCGACGGCGACTGGGCCGATGCCGACGAGATGGACGACTCGCGGACGCACAACGCCGCCAACGAGCTGACCGGGCGCGACACCGACAGATCCGGCGTCGACAACTACGCCCTGACCTACGACGCGGCGGGCAACCTGACCAACGACGGGCAGACGTACAAGTTCGAGTACGACGCCTTCGGGCGGCTGCGGAAGCTCAAGGACCAGTCGAACAACGTCGTCGAGGAGTTCCGGTACAACGGCCTGAACCACCGGATCGCGTGGCTGTACGACGCCGACGCCGACAACGATGTGGACGGGGCTGATCCGTGGTTCTACTTCGTATACGACCGGTCTTGGCGGATGGTGGCCTCGTACCGCGGCAGCGATTCCGAGGCGAAGGAACTGTTCGTGAACCACCAGGCGGGGCTGAATGGGAGCGGGCTGGCCCTGCCGCTGGACGCCTTCATCCTGCGCGACCGCAACACCAGCGCGTACTGGGCGGCTTCGGTCTCGTCGTTCAGCGGCGAGCGGCGGGCCTCACATGCCGAAAGCCCCCACTCCCCTACAACCGCTCGCTCATCGCCTGCAAGAACGCGCGTTCGGATTCGCTCAGGCTCTGGATGCCCTTCTCGCGGACGCGGTCGAGGAGCTCGTCGACGCGGCGTTTCTCGCCGGCGGTGACGCCCTCGGGTCCGGCGCGCTTGCCGCCGGCCCGGGCGGGCGCGGGCTTGATGCGGGTGCGGCCCTTGCCGAAGAAATCGAAGAACTCCCGCAGCAGGTACGGGCGCTTGATGAAGTAGAAGCCGGCGATGGCGCCGCCGATGTGGGCCGCGTCGCCGCCCGCGTTGCTGCCGCCGTAGATCAGGTTCCCCGCCGCGAGCGCGACCATGATGATCGCGCCGGTGCGCACCTTCATCGGGATGATGCCGAAGAAGTACATCGTCGCGTCCCCCGCGACGACGGCGGTGGCGACCAGCACGCCGAAGCAGCCCGCCGAGGCCCCGATCAACGGGGTGTAGATGTCGTTGACGAGCACGCCGCGGAGTTGCATCCCCAGGCCGCTGCCAAGCAGGTTCAGCAGCAGGTAGAACAGCGCCCCGCAGATGCCGCACATGAGGTAGAAGGCGAGGTAGCGCCGCCCGCCGCCCAGGGCCCGCTCGACCACCGGGCCGAAGAAGTACAGCCCCAGCATGTTCAGCAGAAGGTGGTTGATGTCGGCGTGCAGGAACTGGAAGAACACCAGCCGCCACACCTGCAGTTCGCGGAAGCCCTTGCCCGTCGAGAAATGCCCGACGCTCTTGAGCGGGGGCATCATGGTGTAGCGCTCGAAGCCCACGATGGCCGGCGAGCCGTCGGGGTTCAGCGCCACGTTGCCGTTGGCGTCGGTCCGCAGGATCGGGTGCCCGAGGTAGCCGTCGGGCAACTGCACGCTCTGGTCGCGGGCGTACTTGAAAGTGCGTCTCTCGGCGAGCGAGGGCAGCCCCCCGGCGTACGCCTCGCCCGCGGTGGATTCGACCGCCCATTTGGGGGCGACCAGCGCGTCGAACACGAACACCGCCGTGTTGATGGCGATGAGCCACACGGTGATGCTCAGCCCGAACAGGTACCAGCGCCGCCGGGCGAAGAGCCCGGGGGGCGGCTGAGGTCGTGCGTAGTCGCGGTCGTAAATGCCCATGCGTGCGTGTTCCGGGCGGAGGATATCGGCCGAATCGCCGCCGCGTCAGGAACGGCGGCGCCGCTGAGTTTCCGCGCCCGCTCCCGGGCCCTCTCCGCTGGTCCTTACCCCCGACGCCGCTGGGTCGCGCGCTCCAGCGTCTTCCGCTCCCCGCGGCTCAGGCTGTCCTTTCCGCTGGCGGCGATCTTGGCGAGGATCCGGTCCACTTCCTCCGCTTCGCGCTGCGCATCGGTCTCGGCCCGGGTTGGCCCCTTTGGAAGGACCGGCGGCGCGTCCTCCTCCACCGGCAGCGGGAACGACCCCGTGACCAGGTCGGCCTCGCCCCGCAGGCGTCGCAGCTCGGAGTAGCACGAGAACGCCCCGAAAACGGCGATCAGGACCAGCATGCTCCGGTCGGCCACCAGCGCCACCACCCCAAGCACCATCGCCCCCGCGAAGCCCACATAGACCGAGATGGTCATCGAGCGGGCGTAGCCGAGCGATCGCCACAGCACCGCCTGCACGATCCGCCCGCCGTCGAAGGGGAGCATCGGCAGCAGCACGTTGAAGCCCAGCACGATCACGTTGACCACGTGCAGCCAGAAGACGCACACGCGCCCGAACGTCGCGAGCGTCGAGCCCGCGGGCAGCGCCGCCAGTTCGCTCAAGGGCGCGAGGGGGTTGAACAGAATCGCCTCGCGCAGCCCCACGAGCCACAGCGCCGCGGCGGTGAACGGCAGCAGCATCACGTTGACCAGAGGCCCCCCCACCGTGGTCTTCAGGTGCGCGTCCCATCTGTTGGGCGGCCTCGTCAGCGCTAGGCCGCCCCACGGCAGCATCACGATGCGGTCCGCCTCGCCGCCGGCGCGCCGGCAGGCGATGCAGTGCCCGAACTCGTGGGCCAGCACCACGACGAACAGCGCCAGCATCGCCGGGGCGACGAAGAGGATCCCGCCGTGGTCGGTCGGGATCGACCACAGCATCTGCCCCGCCATGTACACGACGGTAAAGAGGTGGACGCGCACGACGATGCCCGCGGCGGCGAAGAGCCGCAGGCTCCACCCGAGAGGGTTCTCTGGGTTCTCCAGCAGCCGCCGCCAGAAACCGGCGCGCCCGCCGCCACGCCAGGACTCATCGCCGGAGCGCGGGTCGAAGGGCGGGGGGTCCAGGGGGGGAGGATCGTGGGCGTTCGAACGCAATCGGGTGCCTCCGCGGCGGGCGGTTTCCTCAGCCGGTCATCCCGCCGAGGCCCTCGACCCGCATCGCCAGCCACAGGGCCAGCATGCTCTTGGCATCGGTCAGTTCGGCCCGATCGATCATCGAGAGCGCGTCGCGGAGTTCGACCACCTCGACGCGGATCGCCTCATCGTCCATCAGCCGCTGCCCGACGTGCCGCAGCCCGCGGGCCAGGAACGCGTGCATCAGTTCATCGGTCATCCCCGGCGTGGTATGGAACCGCCCCAGGGGGGTCACGGTTGCGGCGGCGTAACCGGCCTCTTCCTCCAGTTCACGGGCGGCGCACGTCTGCGGCGGCTCCGGCGGCTCCAGCGTGCCCGCCGGGAACTCCCACATCTCCCGCCCCAGCGTGAAACGCTGGTTGCGGATCATCACGAGGCGGGATCGCTCACCCGCTTCTTCGAGCACCGGCACGACCACGACCGCGCCCGGGTGCCGGATCATCTGGCGGCTCAGGCGCTCGCCCGAGGCGCGGGCCAGCGTGACCTCCTCGAAGTCGAACTTGGGGCCTTTGAAGAGCGTCCGTCGTTGCTCGACGCGGGGCATGCCCCAATACTACGCCGTGCCCACGCCCGGCCCGAACCCTCCAGACGCCGCGAGCCCAACCGGGGGCCTGCGCGCCGGCGCGGTCGTCCGCCTCGAAAACGTGCACAAGGCGTTCGGGCGGCTGGTCGTGCTCGCGGGCGTCGATGTCGGCTTCGAGACCGGGCACACCACCGTGGTCCTCGGCCCCAGCGGCTCGGGAAAGTCCGTGCTGCTGAAGCACGTCGTCGGCCTGCTCAAGCCCGACCGCGGCTCGGTCTACTTCGAGAACCACCGCGTCGACACGCTGAGCGAACGCGACCTGACGCCCGTCCGCAAACAGATCGGCTTCGTCTTCCAGTTGTCGGCCCTGTTCGACTCGATGACCATCCGCGAGAACCTGCAGTTCCCGCTCATCGAGCACACCGACCTGCCGCAGGACGAACTCGACGCCCGGGCCGAGGAGGCCCTGCGCATGGTGGACCTCGAAGGCGTCGGGGCCAAGCGCCCCGCCGAACTGTCCGGCGGTCAGCAGCGCCGCGTCGCCTTCGCCCGCGCCATCATGCTCCGCCCCCGCGTCATGCTCTACGACGAGCCCACCACCGGCCTCGACCCCGTCCGCGCCGACGGCATCTGCCAACTCATCCGCAAACTCCAGGCCGAGCTCGGCGTCACCGGCGTGTGCGTCACCCACGACCTCGCCAGCGCCCGCAAGATCGCCGACCGCGTGATTATGCTTGGGGGCGGGAAGATCATCGCCGACGGCGCCTTCGACGCCGTCGCCGCCAGCGCCGACCCGCACGTGCAGAACTTCCTCGAAGGCCACTACGAGCCGGAAGAGGACCCGATCCTCCTCGAGAAGGCCGCGAAGCGGAAAAGGGCCAACGCGTGAAGCACCCCGTCCGAGATTTCGTCATCGGCGCCACCACCATCGCCGGGCTCGCCGGGCTGTTCGTCCTGCTGTGGCTCGTGGGCGAACTGTCCTGGTTCCGCGCCCCCACCTACGACCTGCGCCTCCGCATGGACAACGCCGGCGGCATGCTGCCCTCCGCGCCGATCACGCTCAACGGCGTGCGCATCGGCAACGTCCGCTCCATCAAGACCGCCGACGACCCCCGCCAGGGCGTCCTGATGACCCTCGCCGTCGACGAGTCGGTCCGCGTGCCGAAGGAGGTCTCGGTCGCGATCCTCCGCGATTTCGTGGGCGCTTCCACGCTGTCGCTCACGTCGAAGTTCGGCGAGACCCCCGAGAACGCGGGCTTCTTCGCTCCGGGCGATGAGTTCCAGAGCAAGGCCTACGCCCCGGGGCTGACGGGCGAACTCTCCAGCCTGCTCGACAAGCGCCTCGCGACCCTCGACACCGCCGTCGCCAAGTTCAACACCCTCGCCGACACCTACACCGAGGTCGGCCAGCGGGTGAAGACGATGCTCGAGCCGCGCACGCTGCGGGACGTCGAGGCCGGCAAGTCCGAGGCGAACGTGACCACCGCCGTCGAGCGCTTCGACCGCGCCGTCGCGGACGCCCGCGGCTGGCTCGGCGACGCCCAGATCAAGAGCGACACCAAGGCCGCGGTGCAGAAACTCTCCCAGACCCTCGACCGCGCCGCCGAACTGGCGGACGAGTGGAAGAAGACCGCCCAGTCGGTCACCGCCAGCGCCACCGACGCGACGGCCCAGTTCTCCAAAACCGCCGGTGACCTGGGCGAGGCCTCACGCCGCCTCTCCGACCTCATCCACGAGGTCCAGACCGTCGTCGCCAAGGTGACCACCGGCGAGGGCACCGCCGGGCAACTGCTCACCAACCCCGACCTGTTCCGCAACCTCAACGACGCCGCCCAGCGCCTCGAGCAGACCCTCACGGAGGCGAAACTGCTGATCGAGAAGTACCGCAAGGAAGGCGTGCCGATTCAGTTCTAGGGGGCGCGGTGCGCCATGCGCCATGCGCTTTGCGCAATGCGCGGTG
This sequence comes from Planctomycetota bacterium, assembly GCA_017303565.1. Classification (GTDB taxonomy): domain Bacteria; phylum Planctomycetota; class Phycisphaerae; order Phycisphaerales; family UBA1924; genus JAFLCM01. Next base: position 359 of record JAFLCM010000090.1, on the reverse strand, counting down.
CGCAAGAAAGGACAATGCGGCGACGCGGCGGCGGCTTCCTCTGGCGCACAGCGCACAGCGCATCGCGCACGGCGCCCCTCACGCCTTCCTCGCCACCATCCGGTACACCGGTGGCAGGTGCCCGAACGCGCCCGGCATCTTCGACCATTTCCTCCAGTCGTCCGTGAACTCGTCGGCGTGAGGCTGGCTCAAAAACCCGTGCTGCACCAGCGTCGGGACGAAGATGCGGAAGAACGTGCGGTCGTATCGAGCTTGAAGTCGAAGTCACCTGCCGCCATGCGGCCGGAAACTTCGACAACCGAATTGAGCGGACCCGAAATCGAACGCGAAATCGCCCAACCCATGGCCGTCAATAGCGC
>JAFLCM010000009.1 GCA_017303565.1 Planctomycetota bacterium | reverse complement strand
AAATCCAGCAGGAGCGGGCGTTACGGGCAGGGGACGCCGAAGACGCCGAGGAACTGGGTCAGGTCGTTGGTGTTGACGATGTTGTCGTGGTTGAAGTCCGCGGAGAGGCCCGCGCCGGTCTGGCCGAACTGGCCGAGGAAGATCACGAGGTCGGCGGTGTCACGCTGGCCGTCGGCGTTCAGGTCGCCCAGGCAGGGCGGGACGGGGGTCTCGTAGGCGCCGCGGTCGACCATCGGGCTGCCGCCGGCGCCGGTGTCGGCGACGGAGTTGATGTTCACGCGCCGGGCGGCCCCGAGCACGTCCACGCCGATCTGCTCGGCGAAGTTCGAGTCCTGGTCCGCGTCGGTGATGTCGGCGGAGACCTGGGCGTTGTCGCCGGCGTCGATGGCGGGGCTGGTGATCTGCAGGCGGCAGTTGTCGTCGGTGGTGCCGACGGTGTTGTCGTTGCCGTCGAAGTCGACGAACAGGGGGTCGGCTCCGGCGGCGCCCGCCAGGCCCTGGAGCGTGGTGAACGAAGAGACGTAGGTCGAGAGGTTGTTGACATCGTTGTAGAGGTTCTCGTTGGTGGTGTTGTTGACGATGGGGTCGGTGTTGCCCCACAGGATGGTGTTGCGGATGGTGGCGTCGGCGCCGTTGCGGAGGGCGACGCCGCCGCCGAGGCCGGCGCAGAAGTTGTGGGAGATGGTGCAGTTGCGGAGGGTGATGTCCGCGGCCTCGTTGTCGGCGTAGATCGCGCCGCCGTAGGAGAGGTCGGAATCGGTGGAGTTGCCCGAGAAGCCGCAGTTGACGAGCTCGCCGGGGCCGCCGCTGAAGAGCGCGCCGCCCGCGTTGCCGACGGCGGAGTTGCCGTAGAACTCGCAGTTGACGAGGCGGGCGTTCAGCGTGCTGTCGGAGGCGAAGCCGCCGCCCTCGCCGTTGGTGCAGCGGTTGTCATAGAAGAGGCAGTCGGTGAAGGTGGGGATGCCGCCGGAGACGTACACGCCCGCGCCCTTGAACGACGACTCGTTCGACAGGAACTTGCAGCGCCGGAACTGGGCGGAGCCGTTGAGGATGCGGACGCCGGCCCCGACGTGCTGGTTGTTCGCCGACAGGCCGCTGGCCTTGCCGCGGACGATCGAGAAGCCGTCGACCAGGGTCGAGGTGCTGGTAGCGTCGGCGATGACAACGTTGTAGGAGTTGTCGGTGACCGAGGCCGTGCCGATCGAGCCGCTCATGGCGGTGATGTTGAACTCGGGGTTGGTGCGCTCGGCCAGGGTGGTCTCGGTGCCGTTGAACCCGCCGTAGAGCTTCAGCCCGCTGGGGATGACGAACGCGGCGGTGCGGTCGGTGCCGGCCTGGAAGCGGGTGGGGTAGTAGAAGCCCGCGGCGACCCAGACCTCGCAGTTGCCGCCGCCGACCATCGCGGCGAAGTCCAGCGCGTCGTTGAGGTACTGGTAGGGCTCGGTCCAGGAGTCGCCGTTGTACGAGCTGAAGGCGGCGTCCTTGTCCACGTACTTGCGGACGGGGAACGAGCCGGCGGGGAGTTTGACGAGCTGGAAGCCGTTGACCACGCCGGGGTCAACGCCGCCCGAGCGGACCTTCACGGTGATCGAGCCGCCGGCGCTGACGGCCTTGGAGTGGACGATGTGCGAGACGTTGAAGACCGAGAAGGAGTTGGCGGAGAGGAAGCCGCCGCAGGTGATGGCGTCGGGCCCGCGCGCGCCGACCACCTCGACCTCGGTGATCTTGCCCGCGCCGCCGGTGCCGGTGTTGTCGGCGTAGGTGTAGAGGAGGTAGTCCCCGGCCTCGAGGTTGTTGAACGAGTACGTGAGGTCGCCAGCGCCGACGCCGATCTGCTGCCAGTCGTTGTAGAGGAAGGCGAAGTCGAAGATCATCAGGTTGCCGCCGGAGATCGAGCCGTTCGTCGCCTTCGTGAAGGTCGTGGCGGAGTTCGTTCCGTCGAGGCGCTTCAGGGTGCTCGTCACGGCCGTGCCGGGGCTGATCGAGTTCCAGAAGCCGGCCTGCTCGATGGCGCTCCCGTAGGACGACGGCGGGACGCCCACGCCGGGGCCGCCGGCGGCGGCGTCGATGTCAACGTTGAACGACTGGGCGTGGGCGGACGCGGCGCAGAGGATCAGCGCGGCCGCGGCGGACAGACTGCGGTTCATGGGTTGCTCTCCGATGATGTTGGTTTCCGAGGGCCGACGAGCGGCTCCCGACCCTCATGCGACATCGGATCGCGGGGCGGCTGATGATTTTTCAGGCGTTCTCGGAAGTTCGGGGATCGCCAGGTGCGGGCGGGGCCGGTTCGGCGGGATCGGCATCTCCCGAAGAGGACGCCGAGGGGGATCGCCCCCGGGCGAGCAGGTAATCCCGCAGGATCGCGCACGCGGCGAGCGCGTCGCGGCGCTTCTTCTTCTGCTTGTGCGTGAGGCCCGACTGAGACATGGCCCAGTCGGCGTCGGCGGAGGTGAGACGCTCGTCTTGGAACTCCACCCTCGTCCGCGTGTGGGCGGCGAGCCGCTCGCCGAACGCCCGGACCTTCTTCGCCGCGGGGCCTTCGCTTCCGTCCATGTTGAGGGGCAGCCCCACGACGATCGCCGCGGGGCGGTACTCCCCCACCGCCTTCGCGACCCGCCGGAGCAGTTCCTCACCCCCGGCGGCGTCGACGGCGACCTCGATCACCTCGACGGGCGAGACGATGCCCGAGACCGTGTCCCCGGCGGCGACGCCAGTCCGCTTGTCGCCGAGATCGACGCCGAGGAACTGCATGACCGGGAGCGCCTCAGTGGACGCTGACGAGGCCCTGGTTCTTGTCGGGCATGGGGTTGTCGGTCAGGGCGACCGGGTTGGAGACTCCGGTCCGGACGGCCTCGCCCGGCAGCGGGCTGAAGCGCGAGCCCGCCAGCGGCACACGCCGGTTGACGTCGGCCCGCGGCAAGTACGGCCAGATCACCATCAGCGCCAAGGACAGCGCGAGGTTCATCACCGCCGTCTGCCACCACAGCGTCCGGCCCAGATAGACCATCACGCTCGTCGAGACCACCAGCACCATGCTGACCGGGATAAGCGTCTGCCAGGCGAGTTTTAGCACCTGGTCGTAGCGGATGCGGGGGATCGTCCAGCGGACGAGCATCATGAAGCAGATGCTCAGGACCACCTTCGTGAAGAACACCACGAACTTCGCCAGCACCGCGAGCAGGCCCGTCTCCTCCGGCGTGGTGAGGGCCACGCCCGGCAGGTGGTACCCGCCCAGGAACAGCATCACGAAGAACGCCGAGCCGGCGATCATGTGCGTGTACTCGGCCAGGAAGAACAGGGCGAAGCGCATCGCCGAGTACTCGGTGTGGAACCCGCCGACGAGTTCCTGCTCCGCCTCGGCGTTGTCGAACGGTGCCCGGTTGCACTCGGCGAGGATGCACGTGTACATCAGGAGCGCCGCCAGCGGGTGAGCGAGGATGAACCACACCGCGCCGTCGCCGATCTGCTGTTCGACGATCGAGGTCGGGCGCACGCTCCCGGCCATCAGGACGATCACGAGGATCGACAGGCCCATGGGGATCTCGTAGGAGATCATGCCCGCGCTGGCGCGGAGCCCGCCCAGGAACGAGAACTTGTTGTTGCTGGCCCAGCCGCCCAGCGTCACGCCGTAGACACCCAGCGCCGCGATCGCCAGCAGGTACATGAAGCCGGCGTTGATGTTCGCGGCCATCACCTGCACGGTGCCAGCCGCCACCAGTTCACGCCCGCCCAGCACGATCGAACCGACTTCCAACGCCCCGCCCCAGGGGATGACCGCCCAGCCGATCATCGCCGGGACCACCGCCGCCGCGGGCGCGAGGCTGAACAGGAACTTGTCCGCCCCCCGCGGCGTGAAGTCCTCCTTCAGCACGAACTTCAGCCCGTCCGCCGCGCTCTGCCCGAGCCCCCAGAACCCGAAGCCCCGGAACAGTTTCTGGAGGATCGGCAGGCCCAGATCAAACCCGACCCGGTTCGGCCCCAGCCGGTCCTGGATGTACGCGGAGATCTTCCGCTCGAAGTAGATGAGCAGCGGGATGGTCCCGACGATCGCGTTCAAGGCCACCACGCCGGTGATGATGCCCACGAACACCTGGGGGGACAGGGGGAAGATGCGGTCGAGGACGGCGTCGAGCATGGGGCAGAGTGTAGATCAGGGGCGGGAATCGGGCCAGACCGATCGCTCGCCACGGGCAACAGCGACCCGGTGGTTCGAGATCGCCACGCGGAAAAAACAACCCGCCGACGGGGCGGGTTGAAGGAAGCACATGCTTCGGAGCGGCGCGCCCCGCCTCAGAACAGCAGCTGGAACTGCACGCGGAAGTTCACTTCGTTCTCTTCCGTGGTCCGCAGGAAGCCGTTGCCGTCGTTGGCGGTCATGAGCTGGGTGGACTCGTCGAGGAACCACTGCACGTCGAACGACAGCTTCGCGGCGGAGCCGGCCCAGTAGTAGTTCGTGCCCAGCGTCACCGTGTCGAAGGTCTCGTCGGTGTCGCCCAGAGCGCGGTCGGAGTCCTGGAAGATGGCGTCGTAGCGGGCGAAGATCTCCCAGTCGGTCTCGGGCAGGTAGAAGCCGCCCTGGACGACCACGCCGTAGTCGTCGGTGCCGATCTCGTCCTGACGGAGCAGGTCGGTGTTCTGGTGAGCGCCGGTGCCGGCGGCGAAGAGGTTCCACCCGTCGCCCTCGACGCTCATGTCGATGGTCCAGGCGGAGTAGACGGTGTCGCCCTGGGTGTCGACGCCGCCGGGGGAGGCGGCGATGTCGTTGGCCGAGCCCTCGACGTGGCCGGCGACGCCGATCATGCACGCGTAGGCCGAGCCGGGCTTGGAGGTGAAATCGTCGAACTGATTCCAGTCGCCGCTGACCTTCCACTCGAAGCGGGCGCTGCCGGCCCAGTCGGACTCCCCGCCGCGCCGGACAAAGCCGAAGTTGCCCAGCCCGTTCACCGACGCGAACTCGGAGTTCTTGGCCGCGAATCCGTCGTGGAACGCGAGGGCCAGGCCGATGTGCTCGTTGCGGTAGCCGGTCTCAACGCCCTGGGAGCGGTCCTGGGTGAACACGGTGTTGGTGTTCGAGCGCTCGATCACCAGCTGGTTCCAGTCGGAGACGAGTTCCTCGCGCAGGAACGGCATCTTGAACTGGCCCCACTTGAGGTAGCAGTTGCTGTCCCACTTGTACGACACCCACGCGTCGAGGAGGTCGAGCACGCCGTCGGCGCGGCTGAAGTCGGTCTGGATGTAGTACGTCATCTTGGGGTCGATGGCGTGGCCCTTGAAGATGATGCGGCTGCGCCGGGTCTCGAAGCCGGACTCGAAGTCGTCGTTCCCGCGGCTCGGCGCGGCGTTGGGGCCGCCGGCCTGGTCGTCGCGGAAGTTCAACTGGTAGCGGAACTGGATGCCGCCCGAAATGGTGAGCTTGAAGTTGCCGCTCTCGTCGGCGAGGGTGAAGCCCTTGCCGTCGTGCCCGGCGGTTCCACCGGCGAGCAGGCTGGAGCGCTGCTGGGCGTCGGCGAGCATCTCGGCGACGATGGCGCGGACCTCGTCGCTGGAGGGGGTGTTGGCGTCGGCCGCGAGGCACACGGAAGAACCGGCGAGGACCGCGAGGACGGACGCCGGGACATTGCGAACGGTCATGGTTGGCTGCTCCTGTCGGGTCGTGCTAAAAGCGCCGAGCGGCGGCCTGCGTGCCCTCGACAAGGGTGAAGGTACCTTCTTTTCCATCGGCGCGCGTGGCCGTCGCGCGTGTGGAAAAGAAAACCGGCCGACCCTTGATGGGCCGGCCGGTGTGGTGTTTGCCGAATCTCGAGCCTTCAGCCAGCAGCGGCTTAGAAGAGCAGCTGGAACTGGAAGCGGAGGGTGACCTCGCCGTCCTCGCCGGAGCCGAGGTAACCGATCTCGCGGTTGGTGGCGGTGAAGAAGCCGTCGTTGAGGTTGTCGATGAAGTACTGGACGTCGAAGGTGAACTTCGCGGCGTGGCCGGACCAGTAGTAGTTGGTGCCGACGGTCACGGTCGAGAAGGTCTCGCTGTCGTCACCGGCGCCGGCGGTGCGGTCATCGTCAGAGAAGATGCCGTCGTAGCGGGCGAAGAGTTCCCAGTCGGTGTCGGGGAAGAAGAAGCCGCCCTGAGCGACCAGGCCGTAGTCGGTGAAGGACTCGTCCGAGGGGTCGCCGGGGTTGGCGGAGTCGGAGGAGTTGTTGGTGTAGGCGCCGTTGCCAGCGAGGTAGAGGTTCCAGCCGTCGCCCTCGAGGGAGAGGTCGATGGTCCAGCCGCCGAAAGTCGTCTCGCCCTCGGCGGGGTCGCCCGCGCCGTCGGTGAAAGCGACGTCGTTGGCCGAGCCCTCGATGTGGCCGGCGACGCCGAGCATGGCGCCGAACTGCGAGCCGGGCATGCTGGTGAAGTCCTTGAACTGATCCCAGGCGCCGGCGAACTTGATCTCGACGCGAGCGGTGGCGGCCCAGTCGGACTCGCCGCCCTGGCCGGTGAAGCCGAAGTTGCCGAAGGCGCCGTTCACGGAGCCGAACTCGGAGTCCTCGGAGCGGAAGCCGTCCGAGAAGGCGAGCATGGCGCGGAACTCTTCGGAGGCGTAGCCGAGCTGGATGCCCTGGCTGTAGCCCTGGTCGAAGGTGATGTCCGTCAGGCTGCGGTCAGCGGCGAGCTGGTAGTACTGGGCGACCAGCTTCTCGCGGAGGAAGGGCAGCACGAACTGGCCCCACTGCAGGCTGAAGCCGTTGTCCCACTTGTAGCCGGCGTAGGCCTCTTCGAGGTTGAAGTCGCCGCCGTCACGGTCGAAGTTGGCGACGATGGCGTAGTAGAGGTTGGGGTCGACGATGTTGCCGGTGAACCAGATGCGGGTGTTCGCGGTCTGGAAGCCGGACTCGAAGTCGTCGTTGCCGCGGTTGGGCAGGGCGTTGGGGCCGCTGTCGCCGGCGACGTCGGTGTCGTCGCGGAAGTTCACCAGGTAGCGGAACTGGATCTGGCCGCCGACGTTCAGACGGAAGTTGCCGTTGGCGTCAGCCAGGTAGAACTGGCCGCCGTCGTGGCCGCCGCCGCCGCCAGCGAGCAGGCTGGAGCGCTGCTCGGCGTCAGCCAGCATCTCGGACACGATGGCCCGGACTTCGTCGTTGTTGGTCGGGGTAGCGCCCGAGGCGGACATCACGGCGGTCAGGGACACGCCGGCGCCGGCAACGAGGCTCAAGCACGTGGTCTGCTTCATATGAATGCTCTCCTTGAACTCGTCCGCGACTGCTAATCCTTGGTTGTGCGGACCTGAACTGACAGTTGGCTCGATGACCAGCCTGTTTCCGAGAGCCACCACGACTCTCGGCACGGAGGGTTCTGCTCCGCTCTTTCTTTCCCACCCCCAAGACCCCTCCCACGGGAGGCCGGTCGAAAGTGAGTGGGCACTATCGTATCCCTTGCGTCTAGCGGACGCAAACCGACAGGGGGGTTCTTCGGGTTCTCCTCCGCCGACAGTCCAGAAAAAATCCTGCCCAGGCGAGAATCTTACCCATACATTGACCAAACAGAACGAAGATCGTGTTATTGGACCGGCGTTCTCGGGCGTGATTCTGAGGCTATCGGGCGCGAACACACGCCGATACCTCACGGAATGGCCCGGATCGCCGGTTTCACGGTAGCGGCATCGGAAAATCCCCGCGCTCGCCGAATCGCGTGAACAAGTTTTCAACAATCCGCATTCCGCGTCGCCCCGACCCAAGCCAATGAAAACGGGCGACCCTCTCTATTGAGGATCGCCCGCGGTGAGATCGCGATCGGCCGGGCTCAGACGCTGGTGACCTGCAGCATCCGCAGGGTGCGGTCGCAGATGTCCTTGGCGCTCAGGCCGCAGTACTTCATCACGTCGTCGGGGGTGCGCCCGCTCTTGGGGATGCGGTTGATGTGCATCTGCTCGAGGGTGAAGCCCTCGCCAGAGGCCGTCAGGGCGTCGGCGACGGCGGAGCCGAGGGCCGCGCCGTAGTTGTCCTCGATCGTCACGATGTAACCGTTGTTGGCGTTCGCGAGGTCGAGCAGGGCCTCGGCGTCGAAGGGGATCGAGTAGAGGTCGACGAGCGACGCGGACACGCCCGCCTTGTCGAGGAGGTCGATCGCCTTGTTGGCCTCGTGGACCATGTAGCCCGCGGCGACGAGCAGCACGTCGCGGCCCTCGCTGAGCACCTCGAACCCGCCGAGGTTGAACACGGTCTGGTCGTTGTAGAGGAACTCGGTTTCCGGACGCAGGGTGCGCATGTAGCAGGGGCCGTCGTACTCGGCCATGACGCCGGTGAGGGCGTAGGCGGCGTAGGCGTCGGCGGGCTGCAGGATGTAGCAGGCGGGGTTGCCCTGGGCGTTGCGGACGGTCGAGAAGGCACGGAACCACGCGACGTCGGGCAGCGACATCTGGCTGGGGCCGTCGGAGGCGAGGCTGGCGCCGGCGTGGCTACCGATGATCTTGATGTTCGCACCGCTGTTGATCGCCATCTCGATCTGGTCGTACGCGCGGGTGACGAACTTCGCGAAGGTCGAGCAGAAGGGGACCTTGCCGGCGGCGGCGAGGCCCGCGGCGACCGAGATCATGTTCTGCTCGGCGATCTTGCACTCCATGAAGCGGTTCTTCAGGGCGCTGTCCTTGGCGAACATCTCCGCGAAGGTGCTGTTGCTCACGTCGGCGTCGAGCGAGACCACGCGGTCGTTGATCTGCCCCAGCGCCTGCAGCGCGATGCCGTAGGCCTTGCGGGTGGCGAGGCGCCCGGTGTGCAGGGCGCTCTCCATGTCACGCTTCTTCATGGTCTGGCCGAAGGGCGGAAGGTCGCCCGCGGGGGCGCCCTCGGGCTTGGCCTCGGCGGGCGGCTGGATCGTGAACGCGTCGGTGCTGGTGAGGCTGCTGGTCAGTTCGCCGCGGCGCTCGTTCAGTTCGTTGAGCACCTTCAGGAGCTGCTGGCCCTCGGCGGGCTTGCCGTGCCAGTTGCCGTTGAGCATGGTGGGCGAGCCCCAGCCCTTCTGAGTCTTTGCGATGAGCGCCATCGGAGTGGAGGACGACAGCGCCTGGTTCTTGGCGAAGTCGTCGAACGCCTGCTTGATCTGGGACGGGCTGTGCCCGTCGATGACGCGGACGTTGAAGCCGCAGGCCTTGAGTTTCGCCTCGATCACCTCGGCGGACTGCTGGGGGCTGACCTTGCCGGCCTGGCCCCACTCGTTGCAGTTGAAGATGGGCAGCAGGTTGGTGAGCTTGCGGTCGATGATGTAGTCGAGCGCCTCGGCGACCTGGCCCTCGCGCGACTCGCCGTCGCCGATGATGCAGTAGACCCGCTTGTCCAGACCGTCGAGCCGGGCCGCTTCCGCCACGCCCGCCGCGACGCTCAGGCCCTGCCCGAGCGAGCCGGTGGCGGCGTCGAAGAACGGGAAGCCCTCGACGGGGTTGGGGTGCCCTTCGAGCACGCTGTCGATGGCGCGGAGCGTCTTGAGGTCTTCGATCGTCAGCGGGCGGCGCGACGCCGGGTCGGCGCCGACCTGCACGCCGAGTTTGATCGCCGCGGCGTACACCACCGGCACGGCGTGGCCCTCGCTCAGCACCAGGCGGTCGCTGGTCGGGTAGTCGGGGACCTCAGGGCTCCAGCGCATGGTGTTGAACATCAGCACGGTCACGAGGTGCCCGATGCTCATGGCGCTGGACGGGTGTCCGGCGCCGGCGGCGGCGCACATCTCGAGCGACATGCGGTTGAGTTCGATGGCCTGGGCGTGGATGGCGGCTTCGAATGACATCTGGAGCCTTCCTTGCGGGTGAGGGTGGGCGAGGGCGGGGCGAGCGCGGAGCGGGCCATCCGAACATAAAACGAACGACCCGAACGCGCCCGCGGGCGGGGCCGGGGGCGGGGACAGTATTGCAGCCTCGAGGCCCGAGAACAACCCCGCCGAGCGCGAGTTGATTGTCGGCACGCCGTTTGCCTCAAGGTCCGGAAAGCGCCGCCGTGCCGCCGGGTACACTCTGTTCGGAGCCCGCGTTGAACGGCGGGTGAACTACCAGACGGAGCGAATCAATGAAGGTCATCTGCGATCGCGGCGCCCTGTTGGAAGCGGTGAATCTCGTGGGCGCCACGGCGTCGGCGCGCAGTCCCAAGCCACAACTGATGTGCGTGAAGTTCTCCGCCAAGAAGACGGGCAAGGGCGGCGCGGGCCACGTCACGCTCAGCGCCACCGACGGCGAGGTCTCGGTGCGGATGACCACCACCCGGGTGGAGGTGAAGGAAGAGGGCGAGGTGCTGATCCCCGCCGACAAGCTCCGCGCCATCGTCGGCGCTCAGGACACCGAGCCGACCCTCTCGATCGAGGCCGAGGGCGACGTGTGCCTCATCAAGGGCGCGGACGCGAAGTTCAAGGTCTTCGGCTTCCCGGCGGCGGAGTTCCCGCCGATGCCGGAGTTCCCCACCGACGGGACCAACGCCTTCCAGATCAGCGCCGAGACGCTGGAACAGCTGATTTCCCGCACGATTTTCAGCACTTCCAAGGAAACCTCTCGCTACGCGATCAACGGCGTGCTGCTGAAGCGCCAGGGCAAGAAACTCGAGATGGTCGCGACCGATGGTCGTCGCCTCGCGCTCGCCCGCGCCTCTGCGGACGGCGCTTCGGCGGGCGCCGAGAGCAGCTCGTGCATCATCCCCACCAAGGCGCTCAACCTCGTGCAGCGCCTGCTGGTTCCCGGCGCTGAGGGCGCCCCCATCAAGGTCGGCCTGACGCCCAACCAGGTGATGTTCCTGTTCCCCGATGCCGAGACCGGCGGCGGCACGCTGCTCGCCTCCAACCTCGTCGAGGGCACCTTCCCGCCCTACGAGGACGTCATCCCCAAGGACCAGGACAAGAAGGCCACCTTCGATGTCGAGAGCCTCGGCAGCGCCGTCAAGCGGGCCGCCCTGCTCACCACCGAGGAGTCCCGCGGCATCCGCATGGCCTTCACCGGCAGCCCCGAGAGCAAGGCCCACGGGCTGAAGATCTCCAGCCGGGCCGCGGAGAGCGGCGAGGCGGAGGTCGAGTGCGAGATGAACGCCTACGAAGGGTCCGAGATCGAGATCTCCTTCAACCCGGTGTTCATCACCGAGGTGCTGAAGGTCTACCCGGGCGACCAGGTGATCCTTGAGATGAAGGCCCCCAACAAGCCCGGCCTGATCCGCTCCGGGACCGACTTCGTGTACGTCGTGATGCCGGTGAACCTCACCTGAGCGGCACCCCGGCCGAGATATCACGGCGCGGGTCTTCGGCGGTCGGCCTTTGGTCGGGTGACAGGTCAGCGTGCCCGGCGCGCGGGCTTGCCCTCTTCTCGGGCCTTTTTTGAGTGATTCCGGGCCGCACGCTTCGCCTGAAGTGGTCGATGACGTACCTTTGAAAGGTCGTCCGCACGCGGGCCGGTGCGGGCTATGGCTTTGGTCGCGCGCCGCGGCTGGCGGCGTCGAACCCGAAAGCAGTGAGGAGAGGAACCGGTGTCGATCGCTTCGTTTGCGCTGTCCGTCGTACTCGGGTCCGCCTCGGCGGGCCAGACGTCGTTCGTGAACTGGGAGACCGCGCAGTGCCACCCGGTGGAAATGACGCCCGACGGGACCCGGCTGCTCGTTCTGAGCACGCCCCAGAACCGGCTGCTGGTCTATTCGCTGACGACCGATCCGCCGACGGTGATCGGCGCGGTGCCGGTGGGGCTTGACCCCACCTCGGTGCGGGCGCGGAACAACGACGAGGCGTGGGTCGTCAACAACATCTCCGACTCGGTGAGCATCGTCGACCTGACCACGATGAACGTGCGTCAGACCATCACCGTGGGCGACGAGCCGTACGACGTGGTGTTCGCCGGCGCGCCCTCGCGGGCCTTCGTGAGCGTGGCGGCGGCGAACCAGTTGTGGGTGTACGACGCGGCCAACCCCACCACGCCGACCACCGTGAACATCCAGGGCGAGGACCCCCGCGCCCTGGCGACCGACGGGACCAAGGTGTTCGCGGCGATCTTCGAGTCCGGCAACAGGACCAGCATCATCAAGACCGCGACGGTGAGTTCGGCGGCCAACCCCTACGCGGGCGACCCGAACCCGCCGCCCAACAGCGGAACCGCGTTCAACCCGCCGATCGCGCCCGGCCTGCCCGCGCCCCCGGCGGTCAGCCTGATCGTCAAGCGGATGCCCGACAACTCGTGGCGCGACGACAACAACGGCAACTGGTCCGGCGCGCTGCTGGGCTTCCCGCACGACAACGACGTTGTCTGCGTCGACGCCAACACGCTCACCGCCGCGCCCGCCAAGGGGCTGATGAACATCAACATGGCCATCGGCCTGCGCCCGCTGACGGGCGGCGGCAGCGAGGTCACCGTCGTCGGCACCGACGCGACCAACCACGTCCGCTTCGAGCCCAACAACAAGTCCACTTTCGTGCGGGTGATGCTCGGCACGTTCAACGCCGCGACGCCGACGAGCGTCTCGGTCGCCGACCTCAACCCCCACCTGAACTACTCGGTCCGCAGCGTGGCCCAGAACATCCGCGACCAGGCGGTCGGCGACCCGCGCGGCATCGCGTGGAACGCCGACGGCAGCGTCGGCTACGTCACCGGCATGGGCAGCAACAACGTCGTCGCGATCGCGCCCGGCGGCGCCCGCCTCGCGCGGCTCGACGTGGGCGAGGGCCCGACCGGCATCGCCTTCGACACCGCCCGCCAGCGCCTGTACGTGCTCAACCGCTTCGAGAACAGCCTGTCGGTGCTGGGCGTGGCGCCCTCGCTGACCGAACTGAACCGCCTGGCGATCATGGACCCCACGCCCGCGGCGATCAAGGTCGGGCGCAAGTTCCTCTTCGACACGCACCTGACCAGCGGCCTCGGGCAGGCCTCGTGCGCCGCGTGCCACGTCGACGGAAAGATGGACCAGTTGGCGTGGGACCTGGGCGACCCCCAGGGCGCCGTCAAGATCTTCAACCAGACGTGCCTGGGTTCGAACTGCGGCAACTGGCACCCGATGAAGGGCCCGCTCACCACCCAGACCCTGCAGGGGTCGATCGGGACCGAGCCGCTGCACTGGCGCGGGGACCGCGAGGGCCTCTCCGCTTTCGCCGGTGCGTTCATCTCGATCAACGGCGACGACGCGGCGCTGAGCAGCCCCGACATGGCGGCCTTCCAAGCCTATGTGGCGACACTCGCCTTCCCGCCCACTCCCAACCGCACCATCACCCACGCGCTCCCCACCACCTTCAGCAACGGCGGCAACCCCCTCAACGGCCAGAACCTCTTCAACACCGCGCCCGTCACCGGCGCCACCAACCTGCCCTGCATCGCGTGCCACACGACCTCGAGCGGCGCCGACTTCGGCATCATCCCCGGCGCGGACTTCAACGGCACGCAGAGCATGAAGATCCCGCACTTCCGCAACATGTTCAAGAAGACGGGGTTCAGCGTCCTGGGCTCGAACAACAACCGCGGCTTCGGCTACATCCACGACGGGACCTTCGAGTCGGTCACAACCTTCCTCACCAGCAGCGTGTTCATCTTCCCCTCGGGCTCGACGGGCGTGCAGCAGCGCCGCGACCTCGAGGCGTTCCTCTTCTGCTGGGATACCGGCGTGCACTCCGCGGTCGGGCGCCAGAGCACGCTCGTCGATTTCGCGACGGCTTCACCCAGCCAGGTCGCCCTGCTCGACACCTTCGAAACCCTCGCCGACAGCAACGCCGTGGGCCTGATCGTCAAGGGCATCCAGGGCGGCATCGCCCGCGGGTGGAAGTACGTCGGCGCGGGCAACTGGCAGGCCGACACCGTCACCGAGACCGCCGCCACCTCCGACCTTCGCACGCTGGCGGCCCCCGGCACCGAGTTCACCTTTACCGTCGTGCCCAAGGGCATGGAGACCCGACTGGGCATCGACCGCGACGATGACGGGTTCTACGACCGCACCGAGGTGCTCGTCGGCACGGACCCCGACAACGCGCTCAGCGTTCCGCCGCCCTGCATGGGCGATCTGAACGGCGACCGGATCGTCAACACCGCCGACCTGTCGCTGTTCCTCGGCGTGTTCGGTCAGACCGTGACGCCGGGCGCCCCCGGCGACTTCAACGGGTCGGGCACGATCAACACCGCGGACCTGGCGCTTTTGCTGGGCGGATTCGGCACTTCCTGCCCGCTGCCGTGAGCCCCGAAGGTCCGCGATAACTGGCAACAAACCCTCGACTCCGGGGCGAGAGGGGGCGGTCTTGCGCCGATAGCGCTGTGTCGGCGTGTGTGATCGTCCGCTGTGGCCGCCACCATTCTTCGGGGCGGTGAGCGGGGTGTGCGCTCCGCGTTGCACGACGCACCGTCCCGGATCCAGGCCCAAGACTTCGAGGAGACCCTGAGGATGAACTTCAAGACCGCTTCCATCGCGCTGTCCGTTGCCGCCCTCGCTCTGGGCGCCTGCGCCCACGGCAACAAGTCCGCCAACAACTCCAACAGCCGCCAGTACCAGAACAACAGCTGGAACAACTCGACCAACCAGCCGGGGTTCGCCGTGTCGAAGCCCTCGACCAAGGAGCGCTACCTGCTCAACACCTCCGGCTCGCTCTACAGCCGCCTCGGCGGCGAGCAGGCCATCACCAACTACGTCAACGAGTTCGTGAACGCCACCTCGCAGCAGGGCGTCCCCGGCTTCAACACCAGCAACCCCAACTACAACCAGTTCAAGCAGATCCTCATCGGTCGCCTCAGCGAGCAGACCGGCGGCCCCTCCTTCAACTGGAACAACTCCTACACCAGCACCCTCCGCTCGTTCAACATGAACGAGGCGCAGTTCCACACGCTGGTGGGCAACATGGTCACCACCCTCAAGAAGTACAACGTCACCGACAACGACTCGGCCGAACTGGTCGTGATCGTCGCCGGGATGAAGGACGAGTTCATCGCCGAGTAAGGCGACAGAACCAACCGGAATCAGACGCCCCGGCGCTCACCGCCGGGGCGTCTTTCATTCGCTCCGTCGCGGGGCGCGGTCACGCGCTGCGCGGCCCGACGCTCGTCTCCAGCGCCCGCTTGAGTTCCGCGTCGCTCACGGGCTTGCTCAGCCGCAGCGTGCTCTGGAGCCGCTGCGAGATCAGCAGCGGGCTGGCGTACCCCGTGACGAAGAAGAACGGGATCCCGGCCCGCTCCAAGGCCTCGGCGACAGGCTCGCTGGTGCCGCCGCGGATGTTGATGTCGAGGATCGCCGCCGTGATGCTCTGGGACGCGAGCCGGGCGATGGCGTCGGACGCCGACGCGACGGGCCCGATCGCCCGGTAGCCCAGGCGCTCGACGTTCCGCGCGATCAACACGCCGACGAGGAAGTTGTCCTCGACGACCAGCACAGCGCCCGCGGTCTTCGGTTCGTTGATCGGCATCGTGTTCATGTGGCGGCGCTCTCCTGAGGGCTCGGGTGGACCGGGTGGACCGGGGGCACCTGTTGATCGACGCGGGACATCTCCGCGGAGCGCACGAGCGTCCGCCAGGAGGACTCGGAAAACTCGATGACACAGGAGAAATCACCCGGCGGCATGCGCAACGACACGCTGCCGCCGAGTTCGGTTTCGACAAGCCCTTGGACGATCGAGAGCCCGAGCCCGGAAGAACCGACGCCCGAGTCGGACGCCCGGCCCGGCCGAGACTCAATCGATCCGACACCGGGGCGCTCGGTCCACTCCAGTCGGATCAGGCGCGACGACTCGCCGTCGTCCGCGGTCCAGTGCACTTCCACCCTTCCGCCCGGGCCGGCGCACGCGCCGTGCTTCAGCGCGTTGGTCCCCAGTTCGTGCAGCACCATCGCGAGCGGAGCCACCGCGATCGACGGCACCACCACGTCGGGCCCCTCCACCGTCAACGATGAGTCCGGGTCGTGGAACAGCGGCGCCACCACAGTCCGCACCAGGCGGTCCAGCCGCAGCCCCGTCCACCTTCCCGCCGCCAGCGCCGTATGCGACCGGGCCATCGCCATCACCCGCCCGCGGAACGCCTCCATGAAGGACTCGGCGTCGTGCGTCGCCGCGAACGTGCTTTCCGCGACGGCGATCACCGAAGCGAGGTTGTTCTTCACGCGGTGGTCGAGTTCGCGCATCAGCAGCGCCTGACGGTCCATCGCCTGGCGCACCTCGCTGATGTCGATGCTGGAACCCACGAAGCCCCGGTAGTCCCCGTTCGCGTCCGTGAACGGCGCTCCGGTGGCGAGGAGGCTGCGGTACTCCCCGTCGTGCCGGCGCAGCCGGACCTCGAACTGGAAGGGCGTCCGGTCCTGCATGTGCCTGCGGTACCGTTCGACGACCGCCTCGAGCTCGTCGGGGTGCACGACCTCAGACCAGCGGTAGCCGAGCGTCCGCTCGGGCGGCATCCCGGTGAACTGGGCCCAGCGCCGGTTGAAGAACACCACCTCGCCGACCCCGTTGGCCAGCCAGATCATGACCGGGGCGCTGTCGGCCATCAGGCGGAACTTGGCCTCGGACTCGCTCAGCCGCGCGTGCGAGGCCAGCAAGTCGCGTTCGAAGCGGTCCATGTGCCGCCCGACGCTCACGAACAACACCAGGACCAGCGCCCCGACGACGAGCAGTTCCAGCCCCTGAGCCAGCGGGACCTGCAGTAGCTGCGCCCTGGCGGCGACGGCGAGCACGACCTGCACAACAACGAGCGCCGCGAGGCCCGGCAACACGAATCGCCGCATCGCCGCGCCGGAGGCGGTGTCGGTCAGGAACAGACGCAGGGGCGGATGGTCCGGGGCCAGCAGCACGCACGCCGCCCCCGCGAACGCACCGCAGAACGCCGTGTGGATCGCCGTGGTCGAGAACCCCGGCGTCCGGTACAGAAGCTCCGCGTCGTAGAGGTACCCCGAGAGCGCGATCAGAGACAGGCCCAGCGTGAGGGCGAGCGCCGAAAGCCGGAGCCGCCACGCCGGGGTTCCCAGCGTCAGCACGCCGACGCTCAGTGATGCCAGCATGAGCGCCGTCGCCGGGGCGGCGCGTCCCGGCGGGTACGCCGCGGGGGGGGGCGTCGGCGAACAGCGTGTCGAACCCGGGCATCGCAAGCCCGAAGTGCTGGAACAGCGTCAGAAGCGCGAACAGCAGCGAGACCCCCGCCAGTGCCCGCGCCGGCCGCACCGGGCCCCCATTCGCCCGGGCGACGAGCGCGATCGCGGCCCCCAGCAGAATGAAACCGAACGCCGTGTTCGCCTTCATCGTGGACCAGCCGGGCCGGATGGACTTGACCGCGTCCAACCCCGCCGTCCACCCCGTCAGCACCGCGGCCCCGCACAGCGCGACGCAGACGCCCAACACGCCCGCAACGCGGACGCACAGCCGCCGGCGTGCTTCGCTGATCATCGTGGGTCCCGCGGAGTCGCCCATCTGAAGCCCCCATGGCACCGACGAAAAGTCGCCGGCAGCGGCAATCCCGACATCTTGGTCAGGATAACGTGTCCGTCCGTCAAATCCAATCGCGCCCGCCCGGCCTTCAAACCGCTCGATGCAAAGTTTGTTTGAAGCACGACGAAACTGTCAGGTCCCGTCCCGGAACTACCCTGACCCGGCTCAGGCTCGACCCGCTCGCGAGGGTCGAAAACGCCGTCACCGTGACTCGCGCTGCACCGTCCGCACGGGTCGGAGACCCGTGCCACCGACCAGACCGACCCGTCTGACCTGACCGACCCGTCTGACCTGACCGATCCCTTTGATGGCCCACTCTCACACCTGCACCCGCTGCGGCCTCGACCTGGCCCACACCCCCGTGCGGGTGGAGCTGCGGTACGCCTGGGCCATGGTCGTCTGCCCGCGCTGCAACGCTCCGGCCGTGCGCACGCGGCACGCGGTCACGCGCGAGTTTCGGCGCGCTCGAAAAAGGGCCAAGGCCCTTCTCGGGCTGCTCGGGCGTCTCGCGCTCCTCGGGGCCATCACCCCGTCAACGCTGCTGCACACCTTCGACATCGCCACGTCCGCGCTCGCGCTGCGGGCGTCGTCCTGGCTCCCCGCGCCGCGGTGGAACTGCTCGATGTCCATCCGCGAGGCGTAGCGCCAGCCCCACAGACCGGTGCCGGTCGGACTCGGGCGCTGCGCGCGCTGGAGGAAGTCGAGGGAGCGCTGGGCCGGCTCGCGCCAGAACCGCGCCTGGGTCAGGCCGTAGGCCTCGGACACGGCCATCGAGGCCAGCGCCTCGTTGTAGAGGAAGGCCCGGTCGGGCGAGAAGGAGCCGTCCTGGTTCTGCCGCGCGACGAGCCACTGCAGGCCCTTCTTCACGATGTTCCCGATCTTGTGGCGCTTGCCCATCGCCGTGTCGACGAGGTCGGCCTTGGACTCGTGCGTGTGGCCCGCGCCGAGGAACGCCAGGAGGGCCAGGCTCGTGAGCCCCGTGTCGTATTGGCGGCT
>JAFLCM010000089.1 GCA_017303565.1 Planctomycetota bacterium | reverse complement strand
CTGTGCCCCGGTGCCCCGCGTCTCGGCCCCCGGGCCGCCGGCGTCCCTCGCGTTCGCCGCCTCGGGGTCGATCTCTCGGAGGTACGCCCACGAGTAGATGCCGGTGTCGTGCCCGTCGGAGAAGCGGATGCGGAGGGCGTAGGTGCCCACGAGCTCGGCGCTCTCGGCGACCAGCGGTCCCTTCGACGCGCTCGACGGCAGCACCGTGAGCGGGTTGGCGGCGAGCTGCTCGCGGAGTTGCTTCATCTCCGCGCTGGGAGACATCCGGCGCAGGTACGCGATCGAGTAGTAAGACGTGGCGCCGTCGGCCCATTCGACGGTCAGGCCGCGGTCCTTCTTGAGGTCGAGTTTGACGGGGGGGCTGCTCATGGAGTGAGTGGGAGGCGGGACGGTCTGCGCCACGGGCAGGAGGATACGCCGGGGTGAAGCGGCCCGGCCCGCCCGCTATCGTCCCCGGCGTGCACCCGAACTTCGGGACCATCTCGTCGTTCCTGACCGACGGCTCCCTGGCGGCGCTGTGCGCCGCGATCACGCGCCTGACGGGCGTCAAGGTGGCGCTGATCGACCCGCAGGGGCGGACGGTGTCGATCGGCGACGACCAGCAGCCGTGGCACGTGCTGCCGGCGGACGGGTCGAGCGCGGAACTCTCGGCGGCGCTGGAGCACGCAGGGCTGGCGCCCGTGAGGTCGGAGTCGGGGCACACGGTGATCCCGCTGACGGTCCGCGGCGGGCCGATCGGGGCGCTGGTGGTCTACGCCGCGGAGGACTCGGGGCTCGCCTCGCGGGAGCTGCTCGAGTTCGCGGTCGAGATGCTGGCCTCCACGGTCGCGGAGTTCTGCGAGCAGTCGGTGGAGATCAACCAGAGGCACAGCGAGCTGCGGACGCTGTTCCGCCTGTCGAGTCTGCTGGTCGCGTCGCGCGACATGGCGACGATCTTGGGCGTGGTGATGCGCTCGGCGATCGAGGTGTTCTCGATGGACGGGGCGATGATCCACCTGGCGGGCGAGGACCCCGGGCAGTACGGACTGGCGGCGCACGTGGGCGTGCCCGGCCCGTTCGCCGAGGGCGCTCGCAAACTGCTGGGCACGCCCGAGGGCGCCGTGACAGAGGCGGGACGCGACCTGATCGCCCGCCTGTCCGCCGAGCACGGGTACGAAGGGCTGGTGACGGTCAGCCTGACGTTCAAGGACCAGGCCAAGGGGGTGCTGAGGCTGTTCTCCCGCGAGTCGAGGCTGCTCGATCCGTCGCAGCACGCGCTCCTGCAGACCATCGCGGAGCAGGCGGCGGCGGCGGTGGCGGGCGTTCACATGATGACCGCGGAGCGAGAGAGCGCCGCTCTGCGCCGTCAGATCGAACTCGCCGGCGAGGTGCAGCACCGCATGCTGCCGCAGAGCATCCCCAGCGTGCCCTCGCTCGACATCGCGACGCGGTACCAGCCGTCTTTCGAACTTTCGGGCGATTTCTTCGACCTGATCGAACTGGGTGGTCACCTGGGCGTGGCGGTGGGGGACGTGAGCGGCAAGGGCGTGCCGGCGGCGCTCCTGATGGCCGCGACCCGGGCCACGCTCCGGGCCCACGCCGCCGACGTGTTCCACCTCGACGAACTGATGGCCCGCGTCAACCGCGCCATCGCCCGCGACACGCTGCCGCAGGAGTTCGTGACGCTCTTCTACGGTGTAATCGACCCCAAGACGCTGCGGCTCACCTACTGCAACGCCGGGCACGACCCGCCGCTGGTCATCCAGCGGGCGAAAGGGGGCGCCCTCCCGGTTCTCTACGAACTGACCGCCGGCGGGATGATCGTCGGCATCGACGCCGAGCAGAAGTACGAGCGCGGGCTGTTCGACCTCTCGAAGGGCGACTACTTCGTGGCCTGCACCGACGGGCTGTCGGACGCGATGAACTTCCAGGGGCGGAAGTTCGGGCGCGAGCGGCTGAAAGCCACGGCGCTGGAGTTCCTCCGCTCCAATCCCACCGCCTCGGCGGCGCTCCTGGCCGACCACCTGGTGTGGGAGGTGCGCCGGTTCGTGGGGATGAACCCCCAGACCGACGACATCACGCTGGTGGTGCTTCGGGCGCGGTAACGCTCAGGACATCGTGAAATGCCGGATCTCCGCGAGTTGTCGGCGCAGTTCGCCGCGGAAGTCGGGGTGGGCGAGACTGATGAGCGCCTCGCCGCGCTGGCGGAGCGTCATGGCGTGGATGTCCACCGCGCCGTACTCGGTGGCGACCCAGTGCACGTGCCCGCGGGTGGTCACGACGCCGGCGCCCTCCTTCAACTGGTGGGTGATGCGGGAGACCTTCCCCCCCGCGGCGGTGGCGGGCAGCGCGATGATCGCCTTGCCCCCGCGCGAGAGCGCCGCGCCGCGGATGAAGTCCATTTGCCCGCCGATGCCCGAGAAGATCCTGTGCCCCATCGAATCGGCGCACACCTGCCCGGTCAGGTCGATCTCGATGGCGGAGTTGACGGCGACGGCGCGGTCGTTGCGCCGGATGAGCGCGGTGTCGTTGGTGCGGTCGGCGCCGTGGAACTCGACCACCGGGTTGTCGTCGACGAAGTCGAACAGCCGGCGCGAACCGACGACGAACGAGGTGACCAGCCGCCCCGGATGCACGCTCTTGTTCCTGTTGCTGATCGCGCCGGACTCGAAGAGGTCGACCATGCGGTCGCTGAACATCTCGGTGTGGACGCCGAGGTCACGCTTGCCCTTGAGGCGGGCGAGCACGGCGTCGGGGATCGCGCCGATGCCGACCTGGATGCACGACCCGTCCTCGACGAGGCCCGAGACGATCTCACCGATCCTGGCGGTCACCTCGGTCTCGAGCTCGGGCGGGTGGTCCTGCAGATCGCGGTCGGTGTGGCACAGAACGCGGATCATGGACTTGTGAACGGCGGAGTTGCCGCGGGTGCGGGGCATCCGCGCGTTCACCTCGGCGATCACAAGGGGGGCCGAATCGACCGCCGCCCGGGCGACGTCGACCGAGACGCCCAGGGTGTGGAACCCGTGCCGGTCCGCGGGCGAGAGTTGCACCAGCGCCGCGTCGAGGCGGATCTTCCCGCTGCGGAACACCGAGGGGATGTCGGACAGGAACACGGGCACATACTCGGCCCGGCCCTCGGCGATCGGGGTGCGGGCCCCCGCGCCGGTGAAAAGCGAGATCGAGGTGAAGCGCCCGGCGTGGCGCGGGTCGAGGACGGGCAAAGGCCCGGCGAGGTGCAGGTGCACGAGGCGGACGTTCTCCAGGTCGGTGCGGCGCGCGAGCGCTTCGAGCAGCGGGGTGGGCGTGGCGCTGCCGCCGTGGACGAACACGGTCATGCCGCTGCGGATCGGGGCGACGGCCTCATCAGCAGAGACGGCGAATGCGGGTTTGTTGGTGTCGATCATGGCGGGGGATGCTACGGAGCGATCCCCCGTGAAACCTCGAAGATTCCGCGAGATTCACGCGCGCCCGGCGCGTCCGATCCCGCGTAATATGACCCTCAGAGCCGGCGGGGTGTCCGTGCGCCGGAACCCGATTTCCGTGATCGTCCGCGCCTCACCATGCCCAACTTCCGACTGCTCCCCAACAACCGCAAACTCACGCCCGTCGCGCTCGCCGACAGGTCGGTCGCCATCGGGCGTCACCCCGAGAACGATGTCGTCATCAACGAGGACCTCGCCTCGCGGTTCCATTGCGTGATCGAGCCCGCGGGCGAGGCGGGGTACCGACTCAAGGACCTGGGCTCACGCAACGGGACGAAACTCAACGGGCAGAAGGTGACGGAGGTGCTGATCTCCGGCGGCGACATCATCGCCATCGGCCAGCACCAGTGGCACGTCGAGGTCGTCGAGACCAAGCAGGAGCGCCGCCTGGTCGCGCGCTCCAAAACCAAGGAAGCCGACCCCGTGTGGGTGGTCGACCTGCGCGAGGTGATCGAGAACCTGCCGCCCAAAAGCAGCGCCGACGAGGCGATCGTGCTGATCGACGCCGACGGGCGGCCCTCGGACGCCCTGGGCAACGACGACGCCGAGGGCGCCCGCGCGGTCCGCCTGATGCTGCTGGCGGCGAGCAAGGCCCGCGCCACCGACATCCACATGGAGCCCAAGGGCGACGCGGTGATGGTCCGCATGCGCGTCGACGGGCAGATGATCACCGTGGTCGAACTGCCCAACAGCGTGGGTGAGCTTGCGATGGGCGTGATCCGCATCGCCTGCCAGATGAAGATGCAGGGGCGCGACGCGACGTACGACGGGCACTGCTCCGCCCGCTACCAGGACCGGCGCGTCGATTTCCGCGCCTCGTTCACCCCGACCGTGCAGGGACAGAAACTGGTGCTGCGCCTGCTCGACTCCCGCACCGCGCCGCAGAGCCTGACCGACCTGCAGTTCCCGTCCTACATGCACCAGCGCATCCGCAAGCTCTGCGACCAGGACGCGGGGATGCTCCTGTGCTGCGGGCCCACCGGCAGCGGCAAGACCACCACGCTCTACAACTGCCTCCGTGAGATCGACCGCGAACGCCGCAACGTCCTCACCATCGAGGACCCCGTCGAGTACCACATCGAGGGTGTCACGCAGATCCCCGTCGGTGTCAACTCCTCGTTCGGCCAACTGCTCCGCTCGGTCCTCCGCCAGGACCCCGACGTGATCCTCGTCGGCGAGGTCCGCGACGAGGAGACCGCCCGCACCGCCATGCAGGCCGCCATGACCGGTCACGTCGTGTTCTCCACCGTCCACGCCAAGGACTCGATCGGCGCGGTCTTCCGCCTGCTCGACCTGGGCATCGAGGCGTACCTCATCGCCAACTCAATGGATGTCATCATCGCGCAGCGGCTCGTCCGCGTGCTGTGCGAGCACTGCCGACGCCCCGTTCGGGTCACGCCCGGCGTCGCCACGCGGATGGGGCGGTTCCTCGAAGGCAAGGACCACACCTTCGCCGCCACCGGATGCCCGCGCTGCCTCCGCACCGGCTTCCACGGGCGGCGTGGCATTTTCGAGATGCTCGACTTCAACGACGAGCTCCGCGACATCGTCCTGAAGAACCCGACCATCCAGGCCATGAAGAAGGTCATCGAGCAGGGCGTCTTCACCACGCTCCAGCAGTCGGGCTGGCAGCTCGTGGCCCGCGGCGTCACCACACTCGAAGAGTCCGAGAAAGTCGCGTCATGGAGCTGATCCAGGGCCATTGTCAGTGGCGACGCAGCGAGGCGTAGAACACCGACGTCAGCCCCGCCAAGCCCGCCACGCCGCCCCACAAGAGCACCAGCCCCGGCCAGCCGAAGCGGTGCGTCAGGCCCTGCCCGGCGCTGATCGTGATCACGCACACGAGCGCGGGGATAAAACTCCACAGGTAGACCTGCAGCGGCAGCGCGTCACGCAGTCGCAGGGCCACGATCGACCCGCACAAGACCATCAGCACGCACGAGGCGCTGAACGCCAGCCGCTCGTGCACCTTGCTGAACGCCTCGCGCTTCAGGTCGTCGATCTTGGTCCTCAGTTCCGTCGCCGCCCTGCGGAAGTCGCGGTCCGACTGCGAGGGGCTCTCGGCGGGGGCCGTCGCCGCCGCGGCCTTCAGAATCTCCGCCGAGGGCTGGGTGAGCCGGGCCGCCACGTGATCCGAGCGGGTGGTGAGCGTGCTGTACTGCTGCTGGGACGCGCGGGTCTCGCCGGTGGACCCGCCCTCGCCCGCCGTCGCCACGTCCTCGAGGTCGAGACGGAGCCACACCCGCGAGCCGTCTTCATCGGGCGCGGGCAGGCCCTGGTCCGAGGAGAGCGAACGGAAACTCAGGCGCGCGTGCGTGGCGGTGTGCTCCCTCGTCCCCCCCGACGCCAGCCGGACCTTCACGACCACGCCGGCGGAGCCCTTCGCGGGCAGCAGCGCCCACCCGTCGTCGAGCGCCTCCAGCCCGCGGGCCCGGATGGTGAACTCGTCGCCGCGCCGCAGAAGCGTGGCGGCCCCGGCGTTCTCCAGTTGGTGCCGCACGTCGCCGATCATGTCGCGCATCGCCAGGTGGTCGGCGACGAGCCGGCGTCGCCACTCGATGCGGTTGAGCATCTCGGGCGTGCGCTCCACCTCCCGGAGCTCCCGGAAACTCAGGTACTTCGGGTCGTCACGGAACGCGCTGGGCACCCGCAGCGAATCGGTGAACGCGCCCTGCGCCTCCAGCCGGTCCGGGCCGACGTACGCGCTGGCGCGGTCAAACCTCAGCACCGCACGCGTGCCGCCGGCCTCGTCCGCGGTCTCGTCATCGAACAGCCACAGGTCCACGCGGTCGGCCTCGATGAACGACTCCGGCTTGTTGACCTGATGGGCCAGAACGCCTCGGAGCACCAGGTGCTCCGTGGCCCCCGCGCCGCGCCCGGCGTCGGCGCCCGAGGCGTGGATGACCCTGTCGGCGCGGATGTCCCAGCGTCCGATCTGCACCGTCTCGCCGCGCTCGATCGGGTTGACGATGAACCGCGTCACGTCGCGGGTCAGCAGTTGCTCGGCCCCGCGCAGGAACCTCGGGATCACCTCGTTCGACAGCACCGCCAAGAGCAGCGACAGCGCCAGTCCCAGCGCCGCCGCCGGGAACAGGATCGACCGGTGCGACACTCCGCCCGCCATGGCCGCGAGCGCCTCGTTCTCCGCCGCGAAGCGGTGGTAGCCCAGCGTGGCCGCAAGCCCGGCGGCGAACGGCAGCGCGAACTGCAGCATCGGCACCGCCAGCAGACCAGCCAGCCGCGCCGCGTCGAACGGGTCCACTCGACCCTCGGCCAGCGGCCGCATCGCCGCCGCGAACGCGATCACCCCCACCAGACCCAGCGTCGCGATCAAGAGGATCACCGTCACGTCCCACGCCAGGAAGCGCCAGAGCAGCCGCGGGGTTCTCGAAATCGGCGTCACGGGGGAATCGTCGGGGGCTCGCCCCAAAAGGGCAAGTTCTCGGAGCGGCGATTGAAACCGGATTCCGCTTCGTTCCTTGGCGGAGTGCCGCTAGCCTTGAGCCCAGTCCCCTTTGGAATCAGACCCATGCAGACCCTGCTGCCCGCCGCGCTCGTGTTGATGCTCGCCTCCGCCGCCGCCGCCCAGCCCGCGGTCGACGGCGACCTGTCCGACTGGTCAGGCGTCGCGCCCCTCGCGACCGACCCCACGGGCGACTCGACCGGCCCGATCGACGTCACCGCCCTGCGCGTGCAATCGCGCGGGACCCGCCTGTTTGTCCAGGTCGATCTCGCGACCGCCCTGAACCTTTCGTCCGGGCCCGCCGCCAACACCACCCTGCGCCTGGTCGTCACGCGCTCCACGCGCACGCTGACCATCGACTTCCGGAATCGGCGCGCGTATCTCGACGGCTCGACGGCGAACACGGTCACGTGGCCGTCGATCTCCTTCAGTTCGCTGCCCACGGTATCGGCCACCCGCTTCGAGATGGAGATCGAGACCTCGGTGATCGGTGCGGTGGAGGGTTCGACGCTGGGGCTGAACTTCTCCGGGGCCGACGTGCTCGCCGCCGGCGCTTCCTTCACGCTGAACGACCCGCCCGCCCCCGCGCCGGTCCGCCGCGACCCCGCTCGCCCCGCGTGCGCCAACTTCCGCATCGCCAGCCTCAA
The DNA here is from genome assembly GCA_017303565.1 of Planctomycetota bacterium. Classification (GTDB taxonomy): domain Bacteria; phylum Planctomycetota; class Phycisphaerae; order Phycisphaerales; family UBA1924; genus JAFLCM01. Next base: position 885 of record JAFLCM010000089.1, on the reverse strand, counting down.
CACCTTTATCGACGGGCTGGAGGACCCGGTCCGACGCGACCGCTTCGTGCGCCTGCTCGACTCGGTAAACGCCGACGTGTACGTGTTCCAGGAGGAGTACAACACGGTGCAGGCCGATGCGCAGGCGGTGATCAACCTCGCGGACCCCCTCGACGACGGCGCGGCGTGGAACGTGGTGAAGGCGGGCGAGTTCGTCATCGCCACGCCGCACCCCATGACCGCCGTGAGCCTGGGCACGGCCCATCAGGCGGCGATCGTCCGCCCCGCCGGGCGCGACCCCGTGCTTGTCATCAACACCCACCTCAAGTGCTGCGGGTACATCGCCAGCAGCGAGGACACTCAGCGGATCAGCCAGGCCTCGGGCGCGATCGCGTCGTTCAACGCCTTCCGTGCCGGGACGCTCTCGCCGGCGCTCGCCGGTGACAAGGACGTGCCCGCGATCATCCTCGGTGACTGGAACCTGGTTGGAAGTTCCACGCCGTACGACCTGTGGCTCGCCTCGCCGAACCCCGGGTTCTCCGCCGTGCCGATCCCGCACCTGATCGGCGACGAGACGTGGACCTGGGCCCCGCCGAGCGGGCTGGGATTCTGGCCGGGCATCCTCGACCTCGCGGCGTACGACGCCGCCCGCATGCGGCTGGTCCGCGCGTTCTCGCTCGACACCGCCGAACTCAGCGCGGGCGAACTGGCCGCCCTGGGCGTTCAGTCCGCCGATAGCACCGCCAGCGACCACCGCCTCATCGTCGTGGACCTCTCCACCGGCCCCAGCCCCGACCTGAACGCCGACGGCGCGGTCTCGACGCCGGACCTCACCCTGTTCCTCGGACGATTCGGCCAGGCCGCCCCGCCCGGCTCCGAGCCCGCCCGCGCCGACTTCAACCGAGA
>JAFLCM010000088.1 GCA_017303565.1 Planctomycetota bacterium | reverse complement strand
CGTCGGCGCGAGGGTGAGCGTGCCCGCGATCGCGGCCGATGCGTCCGCGCCGGGGTGGGCGGGCACGACGCGCGCCGGCTGCCCGTCGGACAGCCTCGAAAGGTCGCTCTGCAGGCCGACCGCGCGGAACCGGACCTGATCCGGCTGCACGACGGCGATAACCTCGGCGTGCTCATCGACCACGCCGCCCGACGCCGTCCCCAGGCTCTCGACCACACCCGGGGCGTTGGCCCGTACCTCGACCGCGCCGAGCATCGCCCAGCGTGGGCGCGCGCCGCCGGAATCATCCGGGACCTCCTCCAGCAACCGCGCACTGGAAACACCGGCGAGCGTGGCCGCGGACTCGGACACGAACGCCAGCCGCGAGCGGGCGGCCTCGAGCGCCGCGGTCGAGTCTTTGCGTCGCGCCTCGAGATCCGCCTCCTTCTCCAGCGTCTCGGCAAGGTCTGACCGCGCGGTGGCCAACGACGCTCGCGCCAGCGCCACCTCGTCCCCGCGAGCCCCGCCTGCGGACCTCAGTTCCTCCAGCGCTCGCACCCGCTCGGTCCACAGGTCGACCGCCGTCTGGATCTCCGCGTGATGCCGTTCGTGCGCTTCGAACAGCGGCCCGATACTGTCCGCGGCGGCCTGGGCGATCCGGACCGCCGCCGTCGCCTCCGCGAGTTCCTTCTGCGTCTCACGCCAGCGGGGGGAATCGATGCGATACAGCGGGGTGCCCGCTTCAACCCTTGCGTACTGCTCGACGAGCAGCTCGACGCGCCCCGGCGCCGGCGACCGGTACTCCCGCCGCGCCGTCGGCAGCAGCTCGAACCGCCCCGGCACCCGCAGCGTGCGCCGCACCGCGCGCGGCTCGACTCGGGCAAAGGTGATGCCCAGGTTCTGGCGCACGGCGGCGGGGATGTCCACGCGGTTGCTGGGCAGAGTGGCGGCCTCGGCGTGAACCTCGCCCGCTTCCGCGGGGCCGCCTGGGTCGCAGCCGAGGAAGATGGCCGAGAACGCGATCGGACCGATGAAGAGGATGCGGTGGTGCATGGTGCTGTGCCGGCTTGACATCGGGAAGAATGGATACGGTTGGTCTCGATCGTTCACTCGGGCTCGCGGGGGGGGGCGGCGGCGTCCCGAGGCACGGGGCCGATCAGTTCTGTCACCCTGACAGCCCCGATCGATTCGGCGGCCCGGGCGTCGATCAGTCGACGACTCGCGTCGTCCCGGGCCGTGAACGCGGCCAGCAACAGCAGCGGTTCGACCCGCCCCAGTTCCGCGATCCGCATGGAATCCCGCTGCTGCTCGTCCGCGAGGGGCACCACGGCTGATTCCACAAGTTCACGCCGGGCCCGGGCCGCCCTGTGCCGCACTAGCGCCACGCTCAGCTGCGACGCCAGGTGCTCGTACGTCGTTTCGAATCGCCCGCGGGCGGCCTCGCGTTCGGCCCTCGCCTCGGCGATGCCCCGTTGATTTCGATTCCAAATGGGCAACGCGACCTCGACACCGAGCAGCACGCGATCGTCGCCCTGATCGCTCCCGTAGCCGGGGCCGATCTTGAGATCGGGGTACTGCCTGCGCACCTCGGCCCGCAGCGACCGCTCCGCGACCTCGTACTGCGACCGCACGCTCGCAAGCTCCGGGCTCGACCGCTCCATGGCGGCCCTCAGTTCCGCTTCGTCGGTTTCGGCGGGCGCAGAGAAACCGAGCGCCGGACGCAAGACCAACGCGGACTCCGGCGCCAGCCCGAGCATCGCTCGCACCTGGATCTCCAGTTCCCGCGCGCGAGCGTCCAGAGCGATCAGGTCGGCCTCACGCCCGCTGAGTTCGAGCAGGAACAGGCGGGCCTCCACGCGGCTGAGCGAACCCGCCCGCTCCTGATTCTGGGCGAGTTCAGACACGCCGCGCACCCGCGCGACAGCCTCGCGCGCGCTCTGTGCCCGCAGGGCCGCGGCGGACCACTCGATCCACAGCTCCCGCAAAGCCGCCCGCGTCGCCCATTCCCGGGCAACGACGCGGTCGAGTTCCGCGCCGGCACGCGCCTCCGCGAGCGACTTCGCGGCTTCCAGTCGTCCCGAGAGCGGAACCGTCACGCCGAGCGTCCCGCCGGCCACCCACGGGTTCGCACCGTCCGCGCCCCGCACGATCCGCTCCAGGTCGACCCCGAGCACCGGGTCCTCCCACAGCCCCGCGTACGGGGCCCCCGCGGCCGCGATCCCGGCGTCCAGCCGGGCCAGGCGAAGGTCGGGGTTGAACACCAGCGCCACCGCCTCGGCCTCCGGCAAGGACAGCCCGTCCGACGGATCGAACACGGTCGGGGCTTCATCGGACTCGGCGAGCCGCGCCGCGAAGTCGCGCACGTTCTCCTCGTCGCCCGTCCGGGCGAGCCAGGCGTCGCGCGTGGCGTCAAGGTCGAGCGGGCGGGGCTCGTACCGTTGGCAGGCGTTCAGGAGCGCGGCGGAGGCCACGGCGCCCGCCGCAGGCAACGTGAATGTCGCAGATCGCAAGGGATGTGTTCCGAAGAAGGTGGCGCGGAGACCCCGCCGCGGCGCGCACCGACGCCGTGGCAACGCGGACGCTGCACACACGCATTCTCAGATCAGCAGCGCCCGGCTCGTCGCAACCAGACGCTCAGACGCTCTCAGCGCGCAGAGGTGGCGCGGGACCGCCGACCGTCCTCGAAAGACCGGCTCGCTCAGGGCATCGATGATCGCCGGCGACAACCCGGGCTCGGGCAGTGGTGGAACTGAAACCGACTCGGTGCTCGCCGCGAGCACAACCTCGCCAGCCCGCCGGTTCACTTGCTCGTGGTCGGGAACGGTGACCAGCAGCCCGCCGTGATCGCCCTCGGCTGGCTGATTGTCCGGAGTCTCGGCGTCGTGCTCGCGGTGCTGGTGTCCCGGGCAGTAATCGTCGAAGTGGGCATGGCTGGCATCAGCCTGCTCGCTCCGATGAGCCTCAAGGTGCGCCGCCGCGAGGATCGTCGCCGCCTCGGGCGACTTCGCCGCGTGCCAGTGCACCCCGTGACCGTCGTGGCTGTGAGACACCACGGAGAACCCGCCGAGCATCCCCAGCATCAGGTTGCAGAAGGTCGCCAGCAGCATCACGGCGCACAGCCACCCCGACCGGGTCAGTCGAGAAAGGCGCAAGCGAGCTGGGACGCGCGGCCTGCTCATCGTCGTCGGATGCTATCGGCCCGGGGGCGGGGCGTTCAACAGCCCGGCACGAGTTTTCGGGCGGAGCCCGACCCGAACACTCCCAGGGGACCAGGCGACGGCGGCCCTCACCAAGCCGCGGAATCCCCCACCCAGCACACCACCTTCAGTTCCACGTTGATCTGCGTGGGCAAGGCGACCACCTGCACCGTCGTCCGCGTCGGCCGGACGTGCCCCAGGTGAGCCTCGTACACCCGGTTGTAGCCCGCGAAGTCCCGCTTCATGTCCGTGAGATAGCTCGTGACGTCCACGATGTTCTCCCACTTCGCGCCCGCGTCCTCGATGATCACCCGGATGTTCTCGAAGACCGCCCGACACTGCGCCTCGATGTCGTAGGACACCACGTTGCCCGCAGCGTCACGGGTCACGCCGGGGATCTCCTTCTCCCCGCGCTTCCGCGGGCCGATCCCGGAAATGAAGAGAAAGCCGCCCACGCGCCGCGCGTGCGGGTACGCCCCCACCGGCTCGGGGCCGCGGTCGGAAACAAACGCCTGTCCGTTCATCGAGTCACCTCCGTCGGGCGTTTCACGCCCATGGAAACCGGGGCAAGCCTACACGCGGGCGGACTTCCAGCGTCCCCGCAGGACGACCGCGGTGAACAGCACGCCCCGCAGCACGATCTCCGCGCACAGCCCCACCCAGAACCCGGGCAGGCCGGAAACCCCGATGGCGGCCAGGGGCGCGGGGTTCGCGATCACCCCGCCGCCCATCGAATCGGGCAGCGGGATATCCACGCCGCAGCACAGCCACGCCAGCGGCAGACGGATGGCATAGGTCGAGACCCAGGTGATCCACATCGCGGCGCGGGTGTCCCCGGCCCCGCGCAGGGCGCTCCGCAGGACGATCGCCACCGCGAACGGCGCCTGCACGAACCCGGTGATCATCAGCAGCGCGGGCGTCAGGCGCAGGTGCTCCTCCTGCTGCGTGAACAGCCCCACCACACTCCCCGGGAACGCGATGAACACCGCGCCCATCAGCGTCATGAACGCCGCCGCGAGCACCGTGCAGCGGAAGATCGCCCGCTCCGCCAGGTCCGGGCGGCCCATGCCCAGATACTGCCCCACCAGCGTGGCGACGGCCAGCGAGATCGCGAACCCCGGCATGTAACTGAACGCCTCGACCCGCACCGCCACGATGTGCGCACCGAGGTACCCGGGGTGCGCCATCCAGCCCACCATCAGGATGGTCAAGAAGTTGCCGAACCACATCCCCGCCGTCTCGAGGAAGTTGGGCACCCCCACGCGGATGATCCGGCGCACGGTGTGCCAGTGGGGCCTCATCCGCTTCCACGTCAGCCGCAGCCGGTGCGTCCCGGTGCCACGGGCCAGGACGAGCGTCAAGATGAACGCTCCCGTCCACCAGGCCGCGGTGGTGCCCCACGCGATCCCCGCCACGCCCATGTCGAAGTTGAACGGGTTGGCGAAGATGACGCGGCGCTCCATCGCGCCGGTCACCGGGTCCAGCCGCGCCACCGCCCAATCGACCCCCGACAGCGCGAAGGTCAGCCCCGCGTTCACGATGTTCACGATCAGGATCGACAGCATCGGCGTCAGGCTGTCGCCCGCCCCGCGCAGACTCGACACCGCCCCTTCCAGGAACGTCATCGCCGGCACGCCCAGGGCGCACACCCGCAGGTATGTCACCGCGTGGTCGTACGCCACGCCCTTGAGATTCATGATCGACGCCATCCACGGCGCCAGCGCCGCGAACAGGACCGCGGAGACCAGCCCGCCCGCCCACGCCAGCGTGGTCGTCTGCCCCACCACCGCCGAAGCCACCGCGAACCGGCGCTTACCGACCGCCCGCGACACCATCGCCGTCGCCCCTACGCCCAGCGCGATCGCCAGCATCGCCGTCGCCCACAGCACATACCCGCCCGCCCCGATCGCGTCCGCCGCCTCGACGCTGATCCCCGACGCGACCGACGCGTCCACGAGGTTGACCCCCGCGTGCAGGAACATCTCGATCAGCACCGGCCACGACAGCGTGAAGATCGCCCGCTTCATCGTGAACCCGGCGAGGCGTCCGGCCGTGAGCCGGTCGTCACCCGGGGCCGAGGCGCACACCACGCCCGACGATTCTGGTGGCGCATCGATGTGCGCCGCCCCTGGCAACGGTTCTCCCGGTCCGGGGTCGGGGATCGAGATGTCAACGGGCCGGGTCTTCACGCGAGGGGCGGAGTGTACCCCTCGGTCGCCCGCCGCATGCTCACGGGCAGGGCTTGCCGAACCGCCCGATGAACGCGACCAGGTCCGGCGTGCTGGTCACGCCGTCGCAGTTGATGTCCCCCCGCGTGTCGACGCCGAACGAGCCGAGCAGCGTGACGAGGTCGGCGGTGCCGACGATGCCGTCGTTGTTGAAGTCCGCGGGGCAGGGGTTGCAGTTGGTCTGCGAGCACACCGACCCCGGCCCGGCGAAGTACAGCCCGAACTGGTTGACCAGGCAGTCGTTCTCGCTGGTCTCCACGCACAGGCACGTCGTCAGGCAGCACGCGCCGTTCTGGGCGGTGGGCGTGCAGGTGAGCGTCCCGTTCCACTTCGAGCCGCAGGCCACGCCGTCGAAGAACTGCGGCGAGACGAACACGTTGTACGTCCCGGGTTCCAGCGTGGCGGTGACCGCGACCGTCTGGCACGCGTTGCCCAGCCCCCCCGCGTAGGCAAAGACGTCGGCGCACTCGTTGTTCAGGATGAACGCCTGCACCAGGAACTCGGCACGCACCGTCCACGTGACCGTGCTGGCCTGCGTCAGGGTAAACCGGAACCAGTCGGTGTCGCGCGTGAACGCGCCCTGATCGTTCGTGTAGTTGCCCGAGGTGCCGCAGACCGTCTGACCGCACTGGATCGCCCCGAAGTGGGTCCCCGCCAGCCCACAGCCGGAGTTGGTCTCATCGACGGTGCCGAAGGAGCACACCGGCTCGTTCTCGCTCGCCGAGCCGCCCGGGCAGGTCAGCGTGCAGTTGGCGACACACGATGCGGGATTCTGGCACGCGGCCGCTTCGCTCGTGAGTATCAGCTCGAACTGCCCCTGCGCCCCCGGTCCGCCGGCGACGAGGATCGAGTACCGCCGCCCCACCTCCGAGCACCACGACAGCTCCGACGCCGCCCCGCACGAGCCGAACGCGTCATCGTTGCCCGCGACGCAGACGAGATTCCCCGTCTCGCAGTCGCCGCAGAAAACCAAGAGCCGCGAGTCGTAGTCGGTTGCGCCGCACAATGACGCCGTGATGCGCTTGCCGTTGCCGTCCACGCGGTACCACACGCCGTTGCCCGTGGGCGCCGGCCCGCACGCCGGTGTCTCCTGATCGTCCGGGAACCCGAACAGCGTGTACCCGCTCGTCGTCGACGGCACCAGCAGGATCGGCGAACCCGCGCAGTCGTCGTTCGGCGGCGGCGGCAGGTTCGGGCACGCCACGCCCGCGCACGACGAGCCGTCGCCCTGGAAGAATCCCAGCAGCGAGTCGCACGCCTGGCGGTTCGCCGACACGCACTGCCCGTTCGCCAGGCAGCACGCGCCGGTGGTCGTCACCGCGCACGGGCAGATCACATCAACCTTGAACGTCCCCCGGTCGGCGTTCGAGTACGGCAGAATCTGGATGAGGTACGTCGAGCCCGTCGACGTCGGGAAACACACCGTCGACAGCCGCTCGGTCGCCCCGCACGCCGCGTCGTCGCTGCACGCCAGCAGCGTGCCCGTCCCGCAAGGCCCCGAGTCGAGGTACACGCCGATGATCGAATCCTTGGCGATCGGGTCGAGGAACTCCGTGTCGCACGTGGTGATGCTCACCGGGCCGCCCGTGCCACGGATCTTGTACCACACCGAAGCCACGCCCCCCGGCGCCGCGCAGATCGGCGTGGTCTCGCCCGGCGCGAGCGTGGCGTTCCGCGTGTCGGCGAAGAACGACCCGTTGCACACGATCTCGACCGCGCTGGCGCAGGCGTCGTTCGCGGGCGGGTTGCACGTGCTCACGTCACAGAACGAGAAATCACCCTGGTAGCGCCCGTTCAGCGCCAGGCACGCGCTCAGCCCGTTCACTTCCTCGCACAGCCCGTTGCTCAGACAGCACGCGCCCGTGGGGCACGGCGTCGTGCACAACAGTTTCAGCCAGTAGTTCGACCCGCACGCCACGTTGCCCTGGTCAAAGTCCGGGGAGATGAACGCCCACCACGTCCCGGGCCCCAGGCACGCGCTCACCTCGCCCGTTTGGTTGGGCTGCACGAGCGTGAACGGCGAGACCCCGGTCGCCAGCGCGCAGTTGGCCACCCCGTTGGTCCCCGCGATGAACCCCACCTGCGCCTTGAACGACGACGACACCTGGATGGTCACGTACCGCTGAGAAGTGAGCGTGAACTGGTACCAGTCGGTGTCTCGCGTGGCCCCGTTGAACTGCGCCGTGCCGCACACCGTCTGCCCGCTCAGCAGGTTCGAGAAGGCCTGGAACTGGCTCCCGCAGCCGCCGTTGGTCGTATCGATGGGCAGCCCGCACGAAGGCTCGCTCTCGCCGCCCGACCCCGGCGGGCAGACCACCGCCCGTTCCCCGCCGCCGACCGCGTCCACGCCCTCGAACCGCGGACCACCCGACACACCGGAAAACGACGCCGGCTTGTCCGCGGCCCAAGTCCGCGGCGACATCCAAAGCGCGGACAACAGCCCGAGCACCGCGCCCGACACAAGATGCCAACGCCTGGATTGGTGCCGCACGCCGCCTCACTCTCCAGCCGCAACCGTACCCGCGAAACCCACGAGGCCCCCCAAGGGAACGACGCCCCGGGGATGAACCCGGATTGATACGCAGCGCCCCCCGGTCTGTTCCCGGCGGGCCTGTTCGATGCCAACCAAAAACCTATCGGCCATCCTCGCAAACCACTTGCCCGCAACGCGGCGCAGGGGTAGGCTTTTCTGAGGCGTTCTGTCACCGGACCGCCCATTGTTTCGTGTTCAGGACCGACGCGCATCTGGCCCGAGCCGCTTCGAAGTTTCCTGATCTGACTCTCTCGCTTGGGCTTTGGATGGACTGCGTCAGATGAAGATTTACGTTGGCAACCTCCCGTACTCGTGCACCGACGCCGAGCTGCGCGATCTTTTCGCGCCCCACGGGAACGTGGACGGCGCGAGCATCGTCATGGACCGTGAGACCGGGCGTTCGCGCGGCTTCGGCTTCATCGAGATGAACAACGACGCGGAGGCGCAGGCCGCGATCGCGGCGCTCAACGGCTTCAACCACGCCGGTCGCGCCCTCACCGTCAACGAGGCCCGGCCCAAGGAGCCCCGCTCCTTCGGCGGCGGCGGTGGCGGTGGTGGCTACGG
>JAFLCM010000087.1 GCA_017303565.1 Planctomycetota bacterium | reverse complement strand
CACGGGGTCTTGCGAGGTCACGGGGTCTTGCGAGGTCACGGGGTCTTGCGAGGTCACGGGGTCTTGCGAGGTCACGGGGTCTTGCGAGGTCACGGGGTCTTGCGAGGTCACGGCGTGTTGGCTTGACATGGTGGTTCTCGCTGGTCGATTCGAGCCTCACACGCCCACGCCCGATGCCGCCCGGGCCACGCTCCGCAGCACGCCCTCGCCCTCCACCGGCTCGAAGCGGGCCTGGAAAAAGCGCAGGTACTTCGGCTCGCTCGTGAACCGCAGCCCTACCACCCGCTCGGGCTCCTTGAACAGGCTGATCACCGACTCGGCGGTCACGTCCATGTGCGCCTGCGTGTACACCCGCCGCGGGATGGTCAGCCGCACCAGCTCCAGCGCCGGGAAGATGTTCTGCCCCGTGTCGGGGTTGCGACCCGCCGACACGCCGCCACGCTCCATCGCCCGCACGCCCGAGTCCACGTACAGCGCAGCGGCCAGCGCCTGCGCCGGGAACTGATCCCGCGGGACATGCGGCAGGAACCGCGCCGCGTCGATGAACACGCCGTGACCCCCAACCGGCCTGATGATCGGCACGCCGGCCCGGTGCAGAAGGTCCCCCAGGTACTCCACCTGACCGATGCGGGCACGGATGTGGTCCTGCTGCACGCTCTCACCGATGCCGATCGCCATCGCCTCCATGTCGCGCCCCGCCAGACCGCCGTAGGTGTGCAGCCCCTCGAACAGCACCACGAGGTTGCGGGCCTCCTCGGCGAGCTCGTCGTCGTTCACGCACAGGAACCCGCCGATGTTGACCAGGCAGTCCTTCTTGGCGGAGTTCGTGCACCCGTCGGTGTACGAGCACGTCTCCAGCAGGATGTCGCGGATGCTCCGCCGCGAGCACCCCGGCTCGCGTTGCTGGATGAAGTAGGCGTTCTCGACCGCCCGGGTGGCGTCCAGCATCACGCGGATGCCGTGCGCGTGGCACAGCTCGCTCGTGGCCCGGATGTTCTCAAGGCTGATCGGCTGCCCGCCCGCCATGTTCACGCAGCACTGCAGGCAGAGATAGGGGATCTTCTTCGCTCCCACGCGGTCGATCAGCGCCCGGAGTTTCGTCACGTCCACGTTGCCCTTGAAGGGCGACTCGTCGAGCGGGTCGTGGGCCTCGTCGCAGATCACGTCGACGAACCGCGCCCCCGCCAGTTCCTGGTGCGCCCGGGTCGTGGTGAAGTACATGTTGCCCGGCACGACGTCACCGGGCTTGATCAGCATCCGGCTCAGCAGGTGCTCGGCCCCGCGCCCCTGGTGCGTCGGGATCAGGTGCTTATAGCCGTAGTGGCCCCGCACCGCTTCCTCGAGGTGATAGTAGTTCGCGCTCCCCGCGTACGCCTCATCCCCCAGCATCAGCCCCGCCCACTGGCGGTCGCTCATCGCGCTGGTGCCCGAGTCGGTCAGCAGGTCGATGTACACCTCCTCGCTCTTGAGCAGGAACGTGTTGTAGCCCGCGGCCCTCGCGGCCCGCTCCCGCTCCTGAGGGCTCATCATCCGCAGCGGCTCGACCATCTTGATCTTGAAAGGCTCGGCCCAGGTGCGTCGGTTCATGGTGTGCGTCCTTCGGGGGGAGGGATCGAGCCGGAACCCAAGCGCCGCCCTAACCGTTTCCGGCCATGGCGGCTGTTCCTTCTCGAACCACAAGACCATTCATTGCCTATTCGAGAAATCTCGATATACTTCTCCAGTATAGCACCGGACAAGCACCCGGGCGCGCCGAAGACGCGAGAAACCGGACCCCGAAGGAGAACTTCCCATGATCCGCCATGCCGTTCTGAACGACGCCGGTTTCGCCCACGCGGTCACCGCCCAGAGCGTCGAAGAACTCCTGGAACGCCACGGCTACCCGCCGGAACTCCGCGAGATCATCCGCCGCGAGAACCTCCTCCCCGCGGGCCTGCTCTCCCGACTGCACGCCCAGTACCCCGAGCACAGCGGCCTGACCGACCGCGCCGAGGCGATCTTCAAGGGCCGCACCACCTACGAGGGCCTCGAGGGCTTCCGAAAGGTCGCCGCCATCCTCGCCGACCACGGCATGACCCTCACCGACATGACCGAGCGGGAACTGTTCGTCGAGGTCTACCGCTTCAAGGCCACCACCCACATCCTCAACGCCATCGACTGGTCGCGCTACCAGACCGACTCGATGTACCAACTGGTCTTCCCCCAGCCGCGGATGATGCCGCCCGAGGTGCTCGAGGCCTACGCCCAGGCCGGGACGCCCGAAGCGCGCACCCGCGTCGCCGACGCCTACAAGCGCGAGACCGCCCCCCACGACGGCTGCCAACTCCTCAACAAGCCTTGGATCGAGCGCGACGACGGCGGCGTCGACATCCTCGAGGGCAGCCAGCACAAGTACCCCCCCGTCGCCCTCGTCTTCGACAAGACCACCCAGGACTGCTTCGCCTTCTGCACCTACTGCTTCCGCCACGCCCAGCTCCGCCAGGACGACGACATGTTCCTGCAGCACGACGTGGACCAGGTTCACGACTACCTGCGCGAGCACACGGAAGTCACCGACCTGCTCATCACCGGCGGCGACGCCGGCTACATGTCCGTCGAGCGCTTCCGCCAGTACGCCCTCCCCATCATGAGCGACCCCGGTCTCCTGCACATCCGCACCATCCGCATCGCCTCGCGCGTCCTCACCTACCAGCCAGAACTCCTGCTCACCAAGGCCTACGAGAAGATGCTCGAGACTTTCGACCTGCTCCGCGACCACGGCGTGCAGGTCACCTGGATGTCGCACTTCTCGACGCCCCGCGAGCCGCTCAACCCCGGCGCCGTCGCCGCCATCCGCCGCCTGCAGGCCCACGGCGTCGTGGTCCGCAGCCAGAGCCCGATCATGAACCACATCAGCCTGTTCCAGGACCAGAACGGGCGCACCGATATCGAACGCTCCGCACAGAACTGGATCGACCTCGGCAACATCCTCGCCACCCTCGGCGTGCGCTTCCACTCCATGTACTGCGCCCGCCCCACCGGCGAGCACCACTACTTCGCCGCACCCTTGGCCGACGTGGAGAGAGTCTTCAGCCGCGTCTACCGCACCCTCGGCTCCCTCAGCCGCCCGTCCCGCTACATCACCATGACCACCTCCGCCGGCAAGGTCTCGCTGCTGGGTGAGGTCACGGTGAACGGGCGCCGCGCCATGGCCCTCAAGTTCAACGAGGCCCGCAACATGGAGTGGATGGACCGCGTCTTCCTCGCCGAGTGGGACGAGAAAGAGAACCGCATCGACCGCCTCCACCCCTTCGAAGGCTCCGAGCACTTCTTCGAGGGCGAACTCCGCGACATCGAGCGCCAGCTCCGCGTCACGCTCGAGGGCCGCGCCCTGGAGCGCCCGCACTGATGATCGACAAGCGCTCCCCATCCCCCGCCGCGGCCATCGCCGACACACGCGACGGCGCCACCGTCATGATCGGCGGCTTCGGCGAGGCCGGCAGCCCCATCGAACTCATCCACGCCCTCATCGACCAGGGCGCCCGCGACCTGACCGTCATCAGCAACAACACCGGTTCGGGCCGCGTCGGGCTGGCCGCCCTCATCGCCGCCGGACGCGTCGCCAGGATGATCTGCTCCTACCCGCGCTCCGCCAACTCGATGGTCTTCCCCGAACTCTTCCGCGCCGGCAAGATCGCCCTCGAACTCGTCCCCCAGGGCACCCTCGCCGAACGCATCCGCGCCGGCGGCGCGGGCATCCCCGCCTTCTACACCCCCACCGCCGTCGGCACCGTCCTGGGGAAAGGGAAAGAGACCCGCGCGTTCAACGGCCGCGACTACATCCTCGAACACGCCCTCCACGCCGACCTCGCCCTCGTGCGCGCCGACCGCGCCGACATCCACGGCAACCTCACCTACGCCAAGACCGCCCGCAACTTCGGCCCCATCATGTGCATGGCCGCCGACCGCGCCGTCGTGCAGGCCCGCGAGGTGCTGCCGCCCGGCGCTCTCGACCCCGAGGGCGTCGTCACCCCCGGCGTCTTCGTCGACCGCGTCGTCCACGTCCCCGAGCCGGCTCAGGAGTCGCGCCTCGTCAAGGAAGGCGCGGTGTACCCGTGAGCGCCCAACTCCCACCCGCCGGATGGACCCGCGACGAGATGGCCCGCCTCGCGGCGCTGGACATCAAGGACGGCGCGTACGTCAACCTCGGCATCGGCATCCCCGAACTCGTCGCTCGTCACGTCCCCGCCGGGCGCGAACTCGTCTTCCACACCGAGAACGGCCTGCTCGGCGTCGGCCCGCCGCCCCCCGAGGGCCTCGAAGACCCCGAACTCATCAACGCCGGCAAGAAACCCGTCACGGCCCTCCCCGGCGCCGCCTACTTCCACCACGCCGACTCGTTCGCCATGATCCGCGGCGGGCACATCGACGTCTGCGTCCTCGGCGCCATGCAGGTCGCGCAGAACGGCGACCTCGCCAACTGGTCCACCGGCGAGAAGGACGCCATCGCCGCCGTCGGCGGAGCCATGGACCTTGTCGCCGGCGTCAGGACCATCCTCGTCCTCACCGAGCACACCACCAAGACCGGCGAGCCCAAACTGCTCCGCGCCTGCACCTTCCCCCTCACCGGGCGGGGCGTCGTCAGCCGCGTGTACACCAACCTCGCCGTCATCGACATCACGCCCGACGGCTTCGCCGCCCGCGCCCTCGCCCCCGGACTGACCATCGAGGACGTCCGCCGCTGGACCGGCGCACCACTGGCCGACGCCCGCAACGCCCCCGACCGCCGCAACCACCGCAAGGAGCCCGTCATGAGAGCCGCCAACCGCAGCGAAGAGATCTTCGAACGGGCCTTGAAAGTCCTCCCCGGCGGCGTCAGCCGCAACGCGGTGTTCCGCAAGCCCCAGCCCATCTACGCCGCCTGCGGCAAGGGCTGCCGCATCACCGACATCGACGGCGTCGAGTACCTCGACTGCGCCAACAACATGGCCTCGCTCATCCACGGCCACGCCTTCGGCCCCGTCGTCGACGCCGTCGCCCAGCAGCTTAAGCGCGGCACCGCCTGGAACCTCGGCACCGAGGTCGAAGTCGAGTACGCCGAACTCATCACCGCCCGCTCGCCCGCCTTCGAGCGCGTCCGCTTCGTCAACTCCGGCACCGAGGCCGTCATGTGCGCCCTCAAGGCCGCCCGCGCCTTCACCGGCAGGCCCCGCATCGCCAAGGTCGAGGGCGCGTACCACGGCGTGTACGACTACGCAGAGGTCAGCCAGACCGCCGCCCCCTCCGACTGGGGACCCGAGGATCACCCCGCCGCGGTCCCCGTCTGCTCGGGCACCCCGCGCGGCGTCCTCGACGATGTCGTCGTCATCCCCTTCAACGACCCCGAACGCGCCGTCGCACTCCTCGAAGAACACGCCTCCCAACTCGCCTGCGTCCTCATCGACCCCCTGCCCCACCGCGTGGGCATGATGCCCGCCGGCGACGCCTTCATCGAGGCCGTCCACGCCTGGACCCGCAAGCGCGGCGCACTCATGGTCTTCGACGAGGTCATCACCTTCCGCACCGGCTTCGGCGGCGCTCAGGAACGCTACCGCGTCCGACCAGACCTCACCGCCCTCGGCAAGATCATCGGCGGCGGCTTCCCCGTCGGCGCCCTCGCCGGGCGCGCCGACGTCATGGACGTCCTCAACCCCCTCCGCAAGCCCCTGCTCTTCCCGCACTCGGGCACCTTCTCCGCCAACCCCGTCACCATGACGGCCGGCCTGACCGCGATGCGGCACTTCGACGCCGCCGCGGTCGAGCGCCTCAACCGCCTGGGCGACCGCGCCCGCCGCCAACTCCGCCAGGCCATCGACGACGCCAAGGCGCCCCTAAGCGTCACCGGCGCGGGGTCGCTCTTCCGCATCCACCCCATGCCCGAGGCCCCCCGCAACTACCGCGACGCCTTCCACACTCCCGCCCAGGCCGCCCTCAAGCAGCGCATCGTCGACGGCGCGCTCGACCGCGGCGTCATCCTCATCGAGAGCGGCTCGGGCGCGCTCTCCACCGCCATGACCGAGGCCGACATCGACGAGATGACCTACCTCCTCGCAGGCGTCTTCCGCGCCACCACCGCCCAAGCGGGCCTCGTCCATGCGTGAACAGACAAAGAACGCCGCCTACATCTGCGGCTACGCCCGCACGCCCATCGGCCGCTACGCCGGCGCGCTCGCCCGCGTCCGCGCCGACGACCTCGCCGCCCTCCCCATCCGCGCGCTGAAGGAAAAGCACCCCCTCGACTGGGACCGCCTCGACGACGCCGTCCTCGGCTGCGCCAATCAGGCGGGCGAGGACAACCGCAACGTCGCACGCATGGCCCTCTTGCTCGCGGGACTCCCCTGCACCGTCCCCGGCGTCACCGTCAACCGCCTCTGCGCCTCGGGAATGGAGGCCGTCGCCATGGCCGCCCGCGCCGTCGCCACCGGTGAAGCCAACCTCATCGTCGCCGGCGGCGTCGAGAGCATGTCCCGCGCCCCGCTCGTCATGCCCAAGCCCACCGACGCCTTCTCCCGCAACGCCGAGATCCACGACTCCACCCTCGGCTGGCGCTTCATCAACCCGGCCATGCGCGCCGCGTGGGGTGTCGATAGCCTCGCCGACACCGCCGAAACACTCGCCGCCGAGTTCGCCATCACCCGCGACGCGCAGGACCGCTTCGCCGCGTGGAGCCAGTCCAAGGCGATCGCCGCGAAACAGAACGCCTCCCTCGCCGCCGAGATCGTCCCCGTCACCACCGGCGGCAAGGGCAAGGACACGGCCCCGGTGACCGAGGACGAGCACCCCCGCGCCACCAGCGTCGAGCAGCTCGCCGCCTTGAAGCCCATCACCCGGCCCACCGGCACCGTGACCGCTGGCAACGCCACCGGCATCAACGACGGCGCCGCCGCCCTGATCATCGCCTCCGAAGACGCCGCCCGCGCCCACGCCCTGACCCCCATCGCCCGCATCGTCGGCGCGGCCGCCGCGGGCGTCGAACCGGGGCGCATGGGCATCGGGCCCGTCCCGGCGACGCAGAAACTCCTCGCCCGCCACGCCGTGACGCTCGACGCCATCGGCGTCATCGAACTCAACGAGGCCTTCGCCGCCCAGGCCCTCGCCTGCCTCAAGGGCCTGAACCTGCCCTTCGACGACGAGCGCGTCAACCGCTGGGGCGGCGCCATCGCGCTGGGCCACCCGCTCGGCATGAGCGGCGCCCGCCTCATCGGCACCGCCGCCCGCCAACTCGCCGCTTCCGACCACCGCCTCGCGCTCTGCACCATGTGCGTCGGCGTCGGCCAGGGCGTCAGCGTGCTGCTCGAGAAGTGCTGAGCCTCCTCACGGGCACGCCTGACCGAACCGACCGAGAAAGATCACCAGGTCCGCCGTGTTGACGACCCCGTTGCCGTTCAGGTCGCCCAGCGTGTACGCCGGGACGCTCTGCCCGAACCGCCCCAGGAACACCACCAGGTCGGCGGTGTTCACCACGCTGTCGCCGTTGAGGTCGCCCGGGCACAAGGGCGGCGGCGCCGCGGTGCGGATCACCGCGATCGGGCTGACCGTTCGATCGCCGCCGCCACGCACCGGCCCGCTTCCATCCGCCGCCGTCTCGTTCGAACCCGCTACCGCCACGATCGTCCCGTCCGGCAGCGGCTCACCCGGTCGCGCCGCGAACGTGCCCGTGGTCGAGTTCACCGTGATCAGGTCGCGCTGCCCGTCGTTGTTCACGTCACCGGCGCGGATCAGCGTCGGGCTGTTCGCGACGATCTCGCCCGCCTGCAGCGCAAAGGTCAGCTGCCCCGTCCCGGCATTGGCCGTGTCGTTCCTCAACACCCGCACCACCCGAGACCCCGCGTTCGGTCCTGTGCCCGCCGCCAGGACCGCGATGTCCGTGTCATCGTCGTTGTCCATGTCGAGCAGCGCCAAGGACGACACGCCCTCTCCGATCTCCAGGGGCACCGACGGCGCCAGCGTGCCCGAGCCGTCGCCCGCGTTCGCGAACACGTCCACCGTGCCCGGAGAACCCGGCGGCTGGCACACCACCGCCACGTCGTTATCGAGGTCCTTCGGGTTCCCCAGCCCGCCCGGGACGATCTCTGTCGGCTGCGGGCTGGTGGGCAGCTGCCGCGGCGGGAGGAACGTCCCGCCCGCGACCGTCGTCACCGCCGTCGGATCACGCAGGAACACGCTGATCGACGCCGACTGGCTGTTCGCCGTGATCAGGTCGTCGAACGCGTCGGCGTTCACCCGCGCCGCCGCGATCGAAACCGGGTTGAACCCCGTCGCCAGCACCGTCCCGTTGCTGAACGTCCCGGAGCCGTTGTTGGTCAGGATGCGCGCGTTGCCCGCGTCGAACCCGACGATGCCCGAGTTGGCGACCGCCAGGTCCACCGTGCCGTCCGCGTTCAGGTCCGAAACCGCCAGCGACACCGGGTTCACGCCGACATTGGTCAGCGTGCTCGAGACCGCGAACGACGGGTTCACCCCGCCGCTGCTCCCCAGCCGCA
>JAFLCM010000086.1 GCA_017303565.1 Planctomycetota bacterium | reverse complement strand
CCGAAGGTCATCTACACGGCGGACCTCAGCGAGACTCCCGACAAACAGCGGCTCACGGCGTGGCGGCATGCGTGGCAGACCATGCACCCCGAGTGGGACTTGGTGACGCTCACGCTGGACACCAAGCCGCCGATCCTCAACTACGACCAGTGGCAGCAAACCTTCGGGCTCAGCGAGCCCGCAGCCTCGGCGGCACGGCTGAACCTGCTTCGCTACGAGGTGCTGGCCCGCGAGGGCGGCGTCTTCGTCGATCCGGACCGCCTACCGCTGCGCCCGCTCGATGAACTCGTCATCGGGGTCGGCGCGTTCTGCTCGACCATCGCCAGCCACGGCGCGAGCAGGCCGCACATGCTCTCGCCGTCGGTGCTCGGCGCGACGCGGAACCACCCGATGCTCTGGCACGCCATCCGCGATCTGCCGCACTCGGTGCTGGTCTATCGCGGCGTGTGGGACCAGAGCGGGCCGGGGTTCCTGACCCGCGTGGTCCGCGACCACGGGCACTTCCGCGATGTGGTGCCGTTCCACTGGGCGCTCTTCGAACAGACCGAGGACGCCGCGAAGGCCCACGGCGGCGCGTTTGGGTTCGTGCAGGCCAAGCCCGCGGAGGTGGTGGCGTGAGCGCGGCCGCTCGCACGACCTCAATCCCGCGGGTTCTGCACCAGATCTGGCTGGGCAAGGGCGAGATGCCGCTCAACCAGCGACGCTGGCGGCGTCGCTTCGCCGAGATGAACCCGCACTGGGAGATGCGGCTGTGGACCGACGACAACCTGCCGCCGATCCTCAACCACAACGCCTGGGACGCCTGCGGCAACGTCGGCGGCACGCCCGGCTGCGTGATGCGCTCGGACATCCTGCGGCTGGAGATCCTGGCCCGATTCGGAGGCGTCTATCTCGACACCGACGTCAAGCCGATCCGCCCGCTCGACGAGATGTGCCCGCCCGAGGTCGTCGCATGGGCGGCGTGCGAGCAGCTCGACATCGTGACCAACGCCGCGATGGGCTTCCCGCCCAACCACCCGGCGATGTGGCACGCAGTGGCGATGGTCGAGGAGTCGTTCTTCGAGCGACGGTATGTCGGGGATCAGGCGGGGCCGGGGCTCATCGCCCGGGTGGTCACGCTGTACGACGACGTGGCGCTGTACCCGCCCGCATACTTCCACCCGACGGTCGGAGAGTCGCAGTCCAATCCGGACGCACCCGTGTTCCTCAAGGCGGCGCATCTCTTTGCGGGGACGTGGGTTGAAGGCAATCGTCCACGGCACCACGGGTTGTGGGCGGCCAACGCCTGATTCCCTGTTCGGTACTCCACGAACGGCTAACAACGGATACACTGGCCGCATGGCTCGAACCCTCCGAGCGCCCGGTCGTCCTGCGCCTCCGCCCGAGGTCATGACCATTTCTGACCTTGCGGAGTACCTCCAGGTGTCCAAGTCGTCGCTCTACAAACTGGTGCAGCAAGGCAAAGTGCCCGGTCAGAAGGTCGGGAAGCACTGGCGGTTTCATCGTCCGACCATTGAGCGATGGCTGGCTACTCGCAGCCCTTTGCCCCAGCCGCGTTGACCGTTCCAGAAAGGACAGACTTCGTTGACCATTGTTGAGCACATTCAGCGCCACAAGCAGCTGGCAGTACATGCTCGAGTCCGATTCACCCCGGATGAAGTGCGATATCAAACTTGGAGAACGGCGTGCCCGCCCAACCACTGAATCCAGGGGCTGTAGTCAGCGGTCCGCTTCTGCCGGAACCTATTGAGGTTCTTGCAGTGACTTCGCTTGGCGGGTCAGTTCGGTTGATTGGCAAAGGACTCCGGACCGGGCTTGCACGCGACACGGTGCTTTCTGCTTCGCAGGTCGCGCAACTCGACGTGTCTGCTGAACGGCATCCGCTCGACGGCGACGCTGCCAAGTTTCGGCTCGGGATCGAGGCCTGTAGATTGGGCCTCGCACACGAGTACGACCCGTATTTCTCGCTCTCGATCGCCCGCGTGGATCCCCTCCCGCACCAGTTGGAGGCCGTCTACGACTACTTTCTGAGGCTGCCTCGGATTCGCTTCTTGCTCGCTGACGACCCCGGCGCGGGCAAGACGATCATGGCGGGGCTGCTCTTGAAAGAGCTGAAGGCACGCGGGCTCGTTGGTCGCACGCTCATCGTTACCCCCGCCAACCTGACCTTCCAATGGCAGCGCGAGCTGAAGGACAAGTTCCGCGAGAACTTTGAGGTCGTCAACAGCGAGGTGCTCCGCGCGAACTACGGCCAGAACCCGTGGCAGGAGCGCAACCAACTCATCACGTCCATCTCATGGGTGTCGCGCATCGAGGATGCGAGAGAGAGTCTGCTGCGTAGTCGCTGGGACTTGGTGATCGTCGACGAGGCCCACAAGATGGCGGCCTATGCCGAGGACCGCAAGACCTTGGCGTACCGCCTTGGTGAATCGTTGTCGGGTATGACCGACCACCTTCTGCTCATGACCGCGACGCCGCACAAAGGTGATCCGGAGAACTTCTGCCTCTTTCTGTCGCTGTTGGACCGTGATGTCTATGGGAACGTCGAGAGTCTTGAGCAGGCCATGCGCCAGAACGAGGCTCCGTTCTATCTTCGACGCATCAAAGAGGCCCTTGTCACCTTCCCCGACCCTGACTCAGGCAGGGTGCGGAAGCTCTTCACGAAGCGGCAGGTTCAGACTGCTGATTTTCAACTCGACGGCGACGAACTGGACTTCTACGACCAGCTCACCCGCTTCGTGGAGGACCAGTCCATCATCGCCGCCAGCGAAGACTCAGCCCGTGGCCGCGCCGTGGGATTCACGATGGCCATGTTGCAGCGCCGCATGGCATCAACCGTCTACGCCGTTCGGCGCAGTCTGGAGCGGATGCGAGATCGCCGCGAGAAGATCCTCGCCGATCCGGACGCACATCGCAAAGAGCAAATCGAGCGCAAGCTCCCCGAGGACTTCGAGGACCTCACCGAGGAAGAACAGCAGGAGATCGTGTCCCAGCTTGAGGACGTAGTCGCAACCGTGGACCCGGCCGCCCTACGCGACGAGATCGCCAAGCTAAACAAGCTCATCGAGCAAGCCCGCCACCTTGAACACCGGCAGATCGAGTCCAAGCTTACCAAGCTCCGCTCAGTTCTCAATGAGAATGGCTTCTTTGCGGACCCCTCCAAGAAATTGCTGCTGTTCACCGAGCACAAAGACTCACTCGACTTCCTGGCCGGCGAAGGGCGCGATGGTCGCCCGCTCGGCAAGCTCCGGGAGTGGGGCATGACCGTCTGCACGATCCACGGCGGCATGAAGATCGGCGATCGGGACACTCCCGGTAGCCGCATCTACGCCGAGCGGGAGTTCCGTGAGACCTGCCAGATACTGGTCGCCACGGAGGCGGCGGGCGAAGGCATTAACCTCCAGTTCTGCTCGGAGATGATCAACTACGACATCCCGTGGAACCCCGTCCGGTTGGAACAGCGCATCGGCCGCATTCACCGATACGGCCAGGCCAAGAACTGCGTTGTTTTCAATTTCGTCGCTACGAACACACGCGAGGGACGCGTCCTACAGAAGCTTCTCACTCGCCTCGCAGAGATTCGCAAGGAACTTGGGACCGATCAGGTCTTCGACGTTGTCGGCGAGGTATTCCCGGCCAATCTGTTGGAGAAGCTCTTCCGCGACATGTATGCCAGGCGCGTTGACGAGCACGACGTTCAAAATCGAATCGTTGAGAATGTCGATCCCCGCCGCTTCCGCGCCATCACTGAATCTGCGCTTGAAGGGCTAGCAAAGAAGGAACTGAATCTCTCTGCCATCGTCGGTCGCTCTGTGGAGGCCAAGGAGCGCCGGTTGGTGCCGGAGGCGATCGAGAACTTCTTCGTGGACGCCGGCCCACACGCTGGCGTCGTTCCGAAGCCGACTGCGCCTGGCAGTCACACGTATCGGATCGGCCGCACTCCCCGAAACCTGCTCCCAATCGGTGATCGGCTCGAAGCCCGGTTCGGGCGGCTGGGACGCGAGTACGCTCGCATCTGCTTCGACAAGGCGTTTTTGGCGAAAGAGCCGACGCTGGAGTGGGTCACGCCCGGGCACCCCTTGTTCGAGTGTGTTCGCGAGTGCGTGCTCGATGGTGTGCAGGATGACCTCAGGAAGGGTGCGGTCTTCTTCGATCTGAACCGAACGGACTCGAGCGCGCTCGACGTGTTCGCCGCATCTATCAAGGACGGCCGGGGCAACACGCTCCAACGGCGTCTGTTCGTTGTTGAAACCCGCGCAGATGGCGAGATGTCTCTACGGCAACCGACGCTGTTCCTTGATGTGGTCCCAGCGTCTGCTGCCGCCATTGCAGCGGGCGATGCTGGCACGAGTGCCGTCCATCTGCCAGAGCGCACCCGCGTGGAGTGCTTCCTGGTCGAACACGGCCTTCAGCCGTGGCTGGCAGAGACCGAGCAACAACGTCGTGGCGAAGTCGAGCGTGTCTCCCGCCATATCGAGATCAGTCTGAATGCCCTCATCGACCGGCAGCAGCACCAACTCGCGGAGTTCCTCAATCGGCAGGTCGCCGGGCAGACGACGGCGGGTCTTGATGGACTGATCGCGCAGGCCGAGCAGCATCTCGATGATCTGAACAACCGGTTGGAGACCCGCCGCGCCGAGCTGGCGATGGAACGGCACGCCACTATCTCCGACATCACTCACCTGGGCCGCGCCGCGGTGTTGCCCCACCCGCAGCGCAGCACGCCTGATCTGGCCCCGTTGGTGAGAGACGACGAGATCGAGCGCCGTGCCGTTGCCATTGCCATCGGATATGAGGAGGCCCGCGGCTGGGTTGTCGAGGATGTGCAAGATCAGAATCGCGGCTTCGACCTCATTTCTCGCCGCCCGCACCCTGAGGACCCCAAGACGTTTGTCGAGGTCCGGTTCATCGAGGTGAAGGGCCGTGCGGGTGTTGGCGAGGTGTTCCTGTCTGCGAACGAATTCCGTGCGGCCGAACGCCTCAAGGCAGACTTCTGGCTGTACGCCGTGTTCAACTGCGGCGACGGCCCGACCCAGCCCGAACTCAACATGGTCCAGCATCCGGCGCGGATGGGGTGGCAGCCGGTCACCCGAGTGGAGCAGTACCGCATCGGGCCGGCGGATGTCCGCCAGCAGTCGAGCGCGAACCCACAAGCGGAGTATCGCGCATGACCGATCCGCGCGCCACACTCCAACGGAAGTTCGAGCAGAGGGATCGCTTCGCCAACTTTGGCGATGTCCTGATGAAGATCACTGTGTCCGGGTTTCGCGGCCACGCGAACACGACCATCGATATTCGAAGCCCCATCACGGCGTTCTGTGGTCTTAATGGGTGTGGCAAGTCAACGATCGTCGAACTCGCGGCGGCGGCCTACCGCCCTCCGATCGGCACGGCCTTCCAGATCAGCACGTTCTTCGCCGTAGGACCTCTTGATCCCGCACCGTTCACTCCACAGGCTTCAGTGCGATTCGAGTACTGGCAGGCCAACCAGACGGTGCGATCGATTGCGCTTTCAAGAACAGCACAATCAAACTGGAGCGGGTATCGTCTTCGACCTCTGCGCGATGTCACATTCGTCTCGGCGGACATCCACATCCCTCGTGTGGAACGCCGCGACTTCGTCGTGCGAGAGGCCGCCCACCTCCACGTTGACTCGACGACGGACCTTGCGGAGGTTCGTACGCAGTCGCAGACGGTGCTGGGGCAGACCTACACGGTCGTTCAGGAGAAGCGTGTGCGCAGTGGGACAACGCGCACTGAGGTGCTCTCGGCATCACGTGGAGGCGTGTCCTACTCCGAGATCCACATGGGGTGTGGGGAGGGCCGCGTCCAGTCGATGATTCGCCGCCTGGAGGCGGCTCCCGACAAGAGCCTGATCGTGCTTGAAGAACCGGAATCGGCACTCCACCAGAGCGCTCAGTATCGCCTCGGTCAGTACCTGGTGAAGCTGGCGAACCGGAAGGGTCACCAGATCCTGCTCACGACACACAGTGACTTCATCCTGCGCGCGCTCCCGCAGATGTCTGCTGTCTTCCTTCACAAGACAGCTGCGGGCCTTCAGCCGATCGCCGGCATTCCCTCAATGCAAGCTGTGAGCCTGCTGTCGGAAGGTCACGCCCCAGCGTTGACTGTCGTCGTTGAAGACGATTGCGCCCGCGCCATCCTGAGCGAGATCATCCGGCGCGTCGATGCGACGTTCCTCACGTCCGTGCGTGTTGTGGTGGCCGGGAAGCGTGACGCACAGGGCCAGACAGTCGGGGGCGGCAAGTCAGAGATCAAGACCACGATGGCGACGCTGGCGCGGGCGGGAGTGCGCGTTGCGGCTGTGCTCGACGGAGACGGCACCGCCGATGCCGCCCTGAGCCTGTTCAAACTGCCCGGCACTCAGGCACCAGAGAAAGAGGTGCTCGCGGTGCCGGAGGTGGTGGCCTACTTGCAAAGCACCTACGGGATCATCTGGCCGGACTTTCTCGCCGGGCTGGGCAACATCGACCACCACCAGTACCTGCCGAGGCTTGCGGCACAAGCCCGGGTTACCGTTGACCAACTCACCGGGGAACTGGCCCGGGAGTATGCCGCTCGCGTTCCGGCCAACGACGCGACGGCATTGATTCAGCAACTGAAGGACGCGGCGACGCAGTAACGAATGAACTTCCCCAAACGACTCATCGAGGTTGACCTTCCCATCGCCCGAATCTCGGCGCACTCGCGGCGCGAGAAGTCGATCCGTCACGGCCACATTTCGACCCTTCACATCTGGTGGGCGCGGCGTCCCCTTGCGGCGTGCCGGGCCGTTGTGCTTGCGTCCCTTTGGCCTGATCCGGTTGATCTCGCCCGGGCCTCCGCGCCGATCGATCCCGACCGCTTCTTGAGCGAGGCCCGCACCCAACTGCGGCACTTCGCCGAGCAGGCTTGGACCCTGCATCAAGATCAGAAGATCTGCGATGAGACCGCCAAGGCGTTCGCGCCCATTGTCAAGACCCCTGCGGCACTGTTCGGGCCCGACAGCCCGACGCTCATCCGCGATCTCCTGCTCCACTTCATTGCCGACTTCGCCAACTGGGACAACTCCACCGATCCGCTCTTCCTGGAGATCGCCCGCGCCCTCACGCAGGCCGCCCACGAGTCCCTCGGCGGCGAGCCCGGCACGCGGCCGATGGTGATCGATCCCTTCGCCGGCGGCGGCTCGATCCCGCTCGAAGCGCTGCGCGTCGGGGCCGACGCCTTCGCCAGCGATCTGAACCCGGTCCCCGTCCTGCTCAACAAGGTCGTGCTGGAGTACATCCCCAAGCACGGCCAGCGGCTGGCCGACGAGGTTCGGCGCTGGGGCGCGTGGATCAAGGAGCGGGCCGAGGTCGAGCTCGCGGCGTATTACCCGCCGCAGAAGGTCAAGCTCGACGCCTACTTCCCGCAGCCCAAGGACAAGATCAAACTCCAGGCCGGGGGCACCTGGTATCTCGACGACGTGAATCAGGAAACGCCCATCGCCTACCTCTGGGCGCGGACGGTGCTCTCGGAGGCCCCGGGCGTGGGCGACATTCCGGTCGAGATCCCGCTCATGCGGTCGATGTGGCTGGCCAAGAAGGCGGGCCGCAAGCAGGCGCTGCGGTGGGTGCGTGACCCCGAGACTGGCAAGGTCAAGACCAAGACCGTGGAGGTCACGTACTTCGAGCGAGACAAGCCTGAGGGAGTCGTGAAGCGTGTCAAGCGCCCGCTGCTGGAGATCTTCCATCCCAAGAAGGACAGCGAGGTCGAGGGGGGTACGGTCGCACGCGGGCACGCCACCTGCCCCGTCACCGGGCACACCACGCCGGTGGATTCGGTGCGTGAGCAGCTCAAGCGTCGCCGGGGCGGGGCGGCTGATGCGCGGCTGTTTGCCGTCGTCACCACGCTGACGACCCGGCGGTACACCGGCAGGCGCGAGGAGAAGAACTTCACCGACTGGTCCGAGCAGGGTCGGTTCTATCGCCTGCCGACCAAGGGGGATGAGGAAGCCTTCGCTGCGGCGGGGGTCGAACTGCACGCGCGGCAGGACAACATCAAGAAGGGGGTCCAGCAGGGAGCCTTCGGCGACCTGTCGCTGGTGCCCGATGAGCCGCTCGACATCCGCGGCATCCGCCACACCTGGGCGATGACCTACGGGCTGGAGCGTTGGGGCGATCTCTTCTCCCCGCGGCAGTCGCTGGCTCTGGCCACGCTGGCACGGCTGGTCCGCGAGGCGGGTGAGCACATGAAGGCGGGCCGCCCTCCCCACGCGACCCCGGACGACGCCCGCCAACGCGCAGATTCTGCGGCCTCGGACGCCGACGACGGGACCGTCCGGACGAGTCGGACGACCGTCCGAGTGAGTCGGACGATCGGCCAGAGCGCCGGGACGACCGTCCCACCGAGCCGGACGAGCGTCCCAGAGAGCGGGACGACCCTCCGGGCCGCCGGGACGGGCGGCCAACCGGGTCGGACGGTCGGCCAAGCGGATGGTGAGGTCGCGGGGCGGCGCGCCGCCGAGGCGGGGAC
>JAFLCM010000085.1 GCA_017303565.1 Planctomycetota bacterium | reverse complement strand
GGCGAGGGCGAGCGCGAGGCCCGCGGTGAGGGTGCGGTGTTTCATGGGTGTGTCTCTTGCGAGGTTGTTTCGAGAAAGTGAGTTGGGAACAAGAGGCGACGGGAGCCCCTTGCAGGCGCTCGGGGCCCGTGCCGGGGCGGCGTTACTTTGCGGCCTTGTCGAGGTCGGCGATGCGCTCCTGGACCTTCTGGACCATGTAGTCCATGACGGAGCGCATGTTCTCGGGGACCTTGTCCTTCATCTGCTCGAACTGGGCGAGGCCTTCCTTGAGCTTGGCGGCGTCGGTCTCCTTGAGAATCGCCTCCATCTGCTTCTTCATCATGCTCTTCATCTGGGCGGGCATTTTGGCGGTGACGCGGGTGAACTCCGGGTCCTCGCCCGCGGGGGCGGTGCCGGCCTTGCGCTTGTAGATGGCGACCGAGCGGTTCTTGGCGTCGAAGTACTTGTTGGCGACGCGCTTGATGTCCTCGGCGGTGACGGCCTGGAGGCGGGACGGCGCGGTGTTCAGGTACTCCCAGCCGCCCTTGGCCTCGGTATAGCCGATCTGCACCATCAGGAAAAAGGTGTTCTGCAGGCGGCGGTAGTCGTTGGCGGCGTTCTGGTTCTTGACCTTCTGCAGTTCACGCTCGGGGACGAGGTCGGTCTTGAGCTTCTCGAGTTCTTCGTACCAGCCGGCCTCGAGCTGCTCGGGGGTGGCGTCGCCCTTGGTCTCGGCAGTGAAGGAGAAGGCGCCGGCGTACTTGCGGTCTTCCTGGCCGGCGGCGGCGCTGCTGGCGATCTGCTTGCCTTCGGTCATTGACTTGTAGAGACGCCCGGTGCGTCCGTTGAGGACGTCGGCCATCACGGCGAGGGCGAACGAGTCGGCGTGGTTGAACGGGACGGTCTTGTACCGCACCTCGACCGAGGGCTGGCAGTCGCACTCGGCGTTCATGCGCTGCTCGGCGAGCTGGGGCATCTCCAGGGTGACGACGGGCGGGATGGCCTTGCTGGAGGGGCTGAGGCGCTCGAAGTACTTCTTGATCACGGGCTTGATCTCGTCGGTCTTGAAGTCGCCGACGACGACGCCGACGATGTTGTTGCACCCGTAGTAGGTGGCGTAGTAGTCCTTGGCCTGCTCCATGGTGTAGGAGTTGAGGTCGCTGGTCCAGCCGATGACGGGCCAGTTGTAGGGCGAGGACTGCCAGAACATAGCGTCGAACTGCTCCTGGAACACGCCGGTGGGTGTGCTCTCGGTGCGGAGGCGGCGTTCCTCGTGGACGACATCGCGTTCGGCATAGAACTCGCGGAAGGTGGAGTTGGTGAGGCGATCGGATTCCATCCAGGCCCAGAGCTCGAACTTGTTGGCGGGGACCGAGATGAAATAGAAGGTCATGTCGTACTCGGTGAAGGCGTTCATGCCCGAGCCGCCCATGCTGGTGTAGACCTTGTCGAACTCGTTCATCACGGTGATCGACTTCTGCTCCTCCATCAGGCGGGTGAGCTCCTGGCGGAGGGCCTTCATTTCCTCGGTGTCGTTGCGGGCGTCCCACGGGTCGTCGATCTCGCCGGCCTTCCAGCGCTTGTACTGGGAGCCGAGCTGGATGGCCATGAGTTTGTTGCGGACCTCGGTCTGCTTGGCGCGGACCTCGGCGTCGCGCTTGGCGTCCTTGGTGCCGATCGTGTCGGTGCCCTTGAACATCATGTGCTCGAAGAAGTGCGAGATTCCGGTGATGCCCGGGCGCTCGTTCACCGAGCCGACCTTGGCGACCCAGCCGGCGGCGATGATGTTCGGCTCCTCGTTGCGGGGGTAGAGCAGGAACTTCATCCCGTTGTCGAGGGTGAAGACCTCGGCGTTGACCTGCTGGGCCTGCGCGGAGGGGGTGAGGGCCAAGGGGAGCGCGGCCGCGACGGCGGCGGCAACACTCAGCAGGACCGAGGCGAGGGATCGAAACATGAGGTGGGTCTCCTCTGGGGCACGGTTGGGGGCGGGCGGTCCGAAGGGGACCGGGCGCCAATCCAATCAAAGTCCAAACACACAGCCCCGGCGGGGGCCGGGGAGAGATGTTACCGGGCAGTCGCTCGGGCGTTGCCCGAGAACTCGAAGGCGGGAGACGGCTTCGGGCGGCGTCGGGAGCAGGGGCAGGGTTCTCGCTTGGGGCGCGGGCCCGGGCCATGGTGGAAAACAGAAACGACGGGCTATAGCTCAGCGCACGGGGGTCCAAACAACGATATCATGGTCTAGATATCGCAGATCGGCCATGAGGCCGCCTTCTCAATCAACCCTTGCGAGGAGTTCAAGACATGCATGCTGGAAACAGACTGGTGATGCTGACCGCGGCCGCGCTCCTGGGCGTCGCGGGTTCCGCGGGCGCGCAGCACGCGAAGTTCGTGCTGTTCGGCGATCCGGACCCGGCGTTCGCGGAGCAGCCCAAGGAACAGACCTTTGTGCACCCGTGCACGGCCCCGTACTTCAACGAGAACTCGTTCATCACCACCGACCTGCGCCTCTGGTACGTCTACCAGAAGTTCGACGGCGACGCCCCGCTGGGCGACGGTCACGCGCAGGTGGCGGCGGCGGAGGTCCGGGTGGCGCTGACCGACCGGCTGCAACTCGTCGCGTACAAGGACGGGTACATGTGGATCGACTCGGACAACCTCGAGGAGGACGGCTGGAATGACGTCGCCGCGGGCCTCAAGTGGAACTTCTATCGCGACGTTCCCGGGCAGTTCCACATGGCGGTGGGCGCCGGCTACCAGTTCCCCTGGGGCGACGCGGACGTGCTGCAGAACGACAGCGAGCTGCGGTTCTGGTACTCGATCGACAAGGGCTTCGATCGCCTGCACTTCGGGGCAACGCTGAACGCGCTGCTGGGCGTCGACGAGGACGACCGCTGGGGCCAGTCGGACCGCCTGCACTGGGACCTGCGCGCCGACTACCGCCTGACCGACTGGTTCAGCCCGGTCGTCGAGCTCAACGCGACGCACTCGCTCGACGACCGCGACGCGACGCTCCCGTTCCAGGGCGGCGACGTCGGCAACTTCGGCAGGGGCGAGGACGACCCGATCTTCACCGCGGGCGCGGGCGGCGAACTCCGACCCTTCGAGAGCGTGTTCTTCCGCGCCATGTGGGAGACGCAGGTCAACCAGGAGGACAACCTCTACGACTGGCGCGTGACGCTGTCGGTGGTGATCGCGTTCTGAAGGGCTCCTGGGAAGGCACATCACGGGCGCTCCGCGTTGCCGGCCTGCACGCGGGGCGCCTTTTTCGTGCGCCGGCGGGTCGCCTGAGTGTTCTCGGACGCGGCTGCGCGGGGGACGGGCTTCACTCGCGCGGGTTTCGGGACGATGAGTGGACGCAACGCGTCGCTTCCCCACCGCCCGGCACGAGGCCCAGAGATGCCCAGCGACTTCGGTCTGACAGTCCGTCGGCACGAGCGTCATGCGCTGTCCCTGAGCGCCCTCGTCAGCATCGGCGCTCACCCCGCGCCCCTGATCGGGGGCGAGGACTTCGGCGGAGGGCGGGTTCGCTTCTCCCCGGAATCGGGCGTGAGCGAGACGGGCATGCGGGCGACGATCGTCGACGTCGGTGCCGGCGGCGTCGGCTTCCGGGCGGCGCACTTCCTGCCGCGGGGCGCCGTGCTTCGGGTGCGGATCCTGAGCGAGGGCACCGGTGCGAGCCCGCAGGTCCCGATGGACGCGACCGTGCGAGTCCAAAGGGTGACGATGCTCGACCGCGGGCCGACGTACCTGTACGGGACTTCGTTCATCGAACCCTCCGCGGCAACCCTGAAAGCGGTCGACGCGTTGACGGCGACCACGGGCGGGAGGGCCGCCGCGTGCTGAACAGCGGAGACTATCTCATCAGGTCTCTGGTGGACGAGGGGCTGATCTCCGCGGCGCAGGCCGACCAGGCCCGGCGGGCATCCTCCGAACGCGGGTGCGCGCTCGAGGAGGCCGTGGAGGCTCTAGGGATGGCTTCGCCGCGGGACGTCGGGCTCGTGCGCGCCACGATGCTCGAGGTGCCGTTCGTCGACCTCGCCAACTATGACGTCGACATCACCAACGCGCGGCTGCTGCCGCGGAGCGTCGCCGAGAAGCACCGGGCGTTCCCGCTTTTCGTGATGGGCTCGACGGTCACGGTGGGCATGGTCGATCCGCTGAACATCAAGGCGATCGATCAGGTCCGCCAGCTCATCAAGGGCGAGATCGAGCCGGTCCTGTGCCTGCCAGAGGCGCTGGCGGCGCTGACGGCGAAGGCGTACTCGCTGGGCTCCGACGCGGGGCACCGGGACGACGCGCCGCTCACCCCAGCCGAACTGACGACCGGCGAGGAGCCGATCGTCGCGGCGGTCAATCAGATCATCGCGGACGCGGCGGCGGCGGGCGCGTCGGACGTTCACATCTCGCCGTGCGAGCACGAGTTGCAACTGCGGTTCCGGATCGACGGGTCGCTGACGGCGCGGCAAGGGCCGCCCCTGTCAGCGCACCCGGGCCTGGTGCAGCGTCTGAAGGTGATGGCGAGCCTGGACCTGACGCAGACGCGCCGCCCGCAGGACGGGAAGTTCCGGTTCACCGCCCGCGGCGAGACGCTGGACGTGCGGCTGTCGACGATCCCGACGGTGTGCGGCGAGAACATCGTGATGCGGCTGCTGCGGCCGCACGGGCAGATCCTCGACTTCACCGACCTCGGGATGCCCGAGGACGTCGTCAAGGGCGTGGAAGAGGTCATCGCTCACCCGCACGGCATGCTGCTCGTGACCGGGCCGACGGGCAGCGGCAAGACGAGCACGCTGTACACGGCGGTGAAGCGATTGAACGCGCCGCAGGTGAGCATCGTGACGATCGAGGACCCGGTGGAGATCCGGATGCACGGGATCCGCCAGGTGCAGGCGAACCCGGAGATCGGGCTGACGTTCGCGGGGGCGCTGCGGTCGATCCTGCGGCAGGACCCGGACATCATCCTGCTGGGCGAGGTGCGCGACGCGGAGACGGCGCTGATCTCGATGCAGGCGTCGCTGACGGGGCACTTTGTGCTGAGCACGCTGCACACCAACGACGCGGCGGGCGCGGTGGCGCGGCTGAAGGACCTGGGCGTTCCCTCGTTCGTCATCACCAGCGCCCTGCTGGGCGTCGTGGCCCAGCGCCTGGTCCGCCGGGTGTGCCGGGACTGCGCCGCGGCGCACACGCCCGAGGAGCACGTAAAGAAGCGGTTCGGCGTCTCGGGCACGGATGACGCGTTCATGCACGGCGCGGGGTGCGCGCGGTGCGGCGGGTCTGGCTACCGTGGGCGGATCGGGCTGTACGAGATGCTGCGGATGACCCCCGCGCTCGCCGTGGAGGTTGAGCGCGGCGCGACGACGGCACAGATCGCTGCGTTCGCGGCCAGGAGCGGGGCGCGGGCGATGTGGGAGGACGGGCTGCGGAAGGCCCGGGCAGGCCTCACGACCCTTGAAGAGGTGGCCCAGGCGGTGGCGATCGTGGACACCGAGGCGGCGCCCCTGCGGCTGAATGCGGCATGAGCCAGTTGTCGTTCCAATACTGGGCGATCGACTCGCGCGGCGCGAAGACCAGCGGCGTGATGAAGGCGCCGTCGCGACAGGACGCCTATCGGAGGATCGCGGCGACGGGGGTGACACCCACGCGGATTGTGGCGGCCTCGGAGCAGGCGGGCGGTCGGACCGGGCGATGGCGCCGGAAGGTCTCGCCGCAGGAAGTGGCGCACTTCACGTACCAGTTGAGCGTGCTGCTCGAAGCGCGGCTTCCGGTCGTTGAGTGCTTCCGCTCGATCGCGGAACAGGAGCCGAACCCGGCGTTCCGGAAGATCATCCTCGAAGTCGCCGCGAGCGTGCAGGGCGGACGGGGCATCACCGACGCGCTGACCCCCCACCGCGACCTCTTCGGCGAGGTGTACCTGCAGACCGTGCGGGCCGCGGAGACGAGCGGCAACATGATCAAGGTGCTGGCGCACCTGGCCGAGCAGGTGGAAGAGCAGACGGAGATGCGCCGGGCGGTCAAGGGCGCCCTGATGTACCCCGCGACGGTGGTGGTCGCGCTCACGCTGGGGACGGGGTTCCTGGTGACGTTCGTGGTGCCGCGGTTCGCCGAGATGTTCCGGGGGCGCGGGGTGGCGCTGCCGGTGCTGACCGAGGCGCTCGATGTGCTGGGAACCTCGGTGCGGTCGTGGTGGTACCTGTACCTGATCGCGTTCGCGGGCATTTTCCTCATCGCCCGTGCGGCGTGGCGCGGAGCACGGACGCGGGCCCTCGTCGAGCGCGGGCTGCACCGCGTGCCGCTGCTGGGCAGCATCCTGACCGGCCTGGCGGTGGGAAGGTTTGCCTCCGTGTTCGGGCTGTGCCTTTCGTCCGGGCTGGGGCTGCTGGACACGCTGGAGATGGCGGGGAAGGCCTCGGGCCGCCCGATGCTGCGTGAAGACGTGGCGCTGATGATCCGCCAGGTGAAGGCCGGAGGACGCCTCGGCGAGGTGCTTCAGCAGTGCTCGTACCTGCCGGGGTTCGTGAAGCAGCTGTTCAGGGCCGGCGAGGAGTCGGCGGAACTGACGCGGATGTGCCAGATCGTGTCACGCCACTACGTCCGGGAAACCAAGCACCTGGTGAAAAACGCCTCGACGGTGCTGGAACCCATCCTGATCGCGCTGCTGACCGGGGTGGTGCTGATGGTGGCGCTGGCGATCTTTTTGCCCATGTGGAACATGATGAGCCTCATGCAGTGATCGACATTGACCGAAGGGGAACGAGATGGCGGTGTCGAGACGCTGCCCTCCCGCGCCGCGATGCGCCGGTTGATCTCTCCGTTTCAATCGGCATCCTTCAGGAGAACGCAATGAAGACTCGGAACGCTCGCGGATTCACGCTTGTGGAACTGATCGCGGTGATCGTGGTGCTGGCGATCCTCTCCGGCATCGCCGTGCCCAAGTACATCGACTACTCGGCGCGGGCGAAGTCCGCGGCCCTGCAGGGCGCGCTGGGCGGCATCCGCACCGGCATCGCGCAGTACTTCGCCGACCAGTCGGTCAGCGGGACGGCCCAGTACCCCACGCTGACGCAGCTCACGACCGTCGGCGTGGTGATGCAGGAGCAGATCCCCGCCAACCCCTACAACGGCCTGACCACCGTCACCGCCGCGACCGCGACGGAGGCCGCGATCGCGACTCGGACCGTGGCCACGGGCAACAGCGCCAGCGGGTGGCGCTACTACGTCGACAACACGCTCTCGACGCCCGCGGCGGTGTTCTACGCCAACAGCACCGACGCGTCGCGCGTGCTGGACGCCTCCGGCGTCGCGATCACCGCGAACAAGCTCTGAAGACATCCTTGTCCCGACCCGCGCGGACCGCGCGATTCACACAGCGAGATACGACGCGGGTCGAGAGGGCGGGAGGGCCCTTTCGACCGCGTTTTTCTTGAAGGGCTTCCCCCGCGTGCGACCCCGAACCCGAAACTCCGGCTTCACGCTGATCGAGCTGATCGCGGTCATCGGCGTGCTGGGCGTGGTGGCGATCGCCTCGATCCCGGCGCTGGGCACGGTGGGCGACACCCGCCGGCGGGCCCTCGCGGCGGAGATTGAGCGACAGCTCTTGCTGGCGCGGGCGCATGCGGCCGCGAGCGGACGCCCCGCGGGCGTTCGGTTCGACGCGGCCTCACAAACGCTCACGCTGGTTCGCATCTTGGCGCCCGGGGCCGCTCCGACGGAGATCCCCGGCGTCACCGGCGCCTCGGACAGCGGTGCTGTGACGCCGGTCGCCTCGTTGTTCCAGGGCGTGGCGTTCGGTTCGCTCTCCACAATGCCGGGCGGCGATTCGGTGGTGTGGTTCGCGCCGACGGGCGAGCCTCAGGTGCGGACGAGCGCCGGAGCCCTGGTGGGCGTGTTCACCGCCGCCGCCACGGTGACGGTCACGGGCGGTCCGACGATCACTGTTCACCCGCTGACAGGAATGATCGAGCGATGACCCATCCACCGCCACAGTCAAGCCGCGGCAGGCAGCGCGGCTTCACGCTCATCGAGGCCCTGCTGGTGGTCGTCGTCATCGCGACGCTGGTTCCGCCGGCGACGACGATGATGCGCGATGCCTCCCTGGCCCGTTCCGACTCGACGCACATCACCCGAGCGACGCTGCTGGCGCAAGGCGTCATGGAGCAGGTGCTGGCGGACGCCGCCAGCCCAAGCGGCTCTCTGGGGATGGCGGCATTTGCCTCTTCGAGCACGTACCTCGACAGCCCGGTGACCGGCCTGCGGGCCCGGCTGTCGGGTCTGACATCGGTGTACACGGCCTCCGGGCACGCGTGGACCCTGAGCATCGGGAGCCTTGTGTCGGCGTCGGGCGCCTTGACGGGCGACTCGACGCGGGACGTGTACCGCCGGATCAGCGTGAGCGTGACGTGGAACTCGGGGCGCTCGGGCGCTCGGTCCTTCACGCTGACCGCCCTTGTGACGGACCTGACGCCGTGAGAAGACATCGCATCCCAACTCGGCGCGGGTTCACGCTCATCGAGATGATGGGGACGGTGGTCGTGGTCGGTGCGATCGCGGCGGTGGTGTCGCCGATGGTGCTCAAGTCATCGGAACAG